>CANNJE010000003.1 GCA_947504605.1 Chitinophagaceae bacterium | reverse complement strand
TCTTTTAACCCTACAGGCCTAATTGGCTCAAACCATGTTTTGAAATGCTGCCATTCTACAATGTCCTTAATAATTTCTAAACAGTTAGCCCAAACTTTTTCAAAAGTTTTATCCATTTTCTTCCTTAAGCAGTTTATATATTGAGTGAAATTATTTTCTAAGGGGTTGCCCACTTTGAAAATTTTTCGATTTTTTTAGCGGACAGCGAATATCAAAAATAATTTGTTGAAAAAAAAATTTTTTATTCATTTGTTTTTTCCCCATTGTACCCATTGTAGTGATTATTCTACCCCAAGTGTTTTTGCCCTGTAAATCAAAGGGTGTAAGGCTTAAGCTTAATTTAAGGGAAAGCCCTGTTTTTTCAACATTTCAATTTAAATTAAAAATAATTATACACATAATATTTTTAAGCATACCCCATATGATAATAATCATGTCTTTCATATACTCCTTTTACCATATAAACAACTGGCACTTTTATTAAGTATCCCCCTAAAAAATATGTTTGGGGACGAAAAATTTAGAATGCGAAAGGATAGGTAAAATCAGGAAAATACAATTACCTTGGCAATCAATTAAAACAGTATTGTATGAGTTATGAATTAACAGGTAAACTAATTGCAAAATTTGATGTGGTACAGCGTACCGAGAACTTTAAAACAAGAGAATTTGCTGTAGAAAAATCTGATGACATTAATGGGAAAACCATTTTGAACTATGTAAAATTTCAGTGCGTACAGGACAAAACCACCATAATAGACAGGGTTAATATTGGAGATGAGATAAAAGTGTACTTCAATATTAAAGGAGTAAAATGGGAAAAGAATGGCGCAACCAATTATATAACCAACTTGGATGCATGGCGCATTGAACAAATTCTGCAACCCAATGCTAAAACAGGCCCAATTGACAGTGAATACATGGAACCGCTTGATACATTTTCATCAACAGCACCAGATGCAGTAGATGATCTGCCATTTTAATCAATAATGAACATTTTATTAGCTTAATAATTTCCCTCCTTACATCCCTTTAAAAGGGATGTAAGTTTTTATGGGCAACATGCCTTAGAATAAATAACATCATCGAGTCGCTTAGTTTTACTTTCAGCTATCCAAATATTAAATGCGACCACTGTTCTTAGATTAAATTAACCAGCGTATGCAGCAGATCATATCATTTAAACTTTTACCCTCAGAAGCCGCCAGTGACGAGAGCATAAGGAAATATATATCTTCTACTACAGGTAAAAAACTCTCAAGTATTAGCGGCTTTTATATTCTCAAAAAATCAATAGATGCAAGAGGCAAAACAGTTTTTTTTAATCTCACACTAAATGCATTTATAGATGAGCCATTTATAGAACGGCCGGGCTTAACCTTCCATTTTAAAGATGTAACCCATGCAGACAAAAAAGTACTGATTGTGGGTGCAGGACCGGCTGGGTTATTTGCCGCCCTCAAGCTTATAGAGGCGGGCATTAAGCCCATTATTATAGAAAGAGGTAAAGATGTAAGGGCGCGCCGAAGAGATCTTGCACAACTAAACAAAGAAGGCGTTATAAACCCCGAAAGTAATTATTGCTTTGGAGAAGGCGGTGCCGGCACATATAGCGATGGCAAACTATATACCCGCAGCAATAAACGAGGTGATATCAATAGGATATTACAGCTATTTGTACAATTTGGTGCCCCTGAAAACATCCTCTACGACGCCCACCCTCATATAGGCACCAATAAGCTCCCGCAAATCATTACAGCTATGAGAGAAATGATCATAGGTTGTGGCGGACAGGTGTTTTTTGAAAAAAAACTAACCGATTTCACCATACAAGAAACTGAAATCGCATTTATACAAACAGGGGATGGTGAAAAAATAACGGCAGATGCCTATATTCTGGCTACTGGACACTCGGCCAGAGATATTTTTACCCTTTTGCACAGCAAAAATATTTTAATAGAAGCCAAACCATTTGCATTAGGTGTAAGAGTAGAACATCCTCAAGCATTAATTGACAGTGCACAATACCATTGCCAAACTAGAGGGTCTTTTTTACCCCCGGCATCATACAGTCTGGTACAACAAGTTGAAGAGAAAGGCGTTTTTTCTTTTTGCATGTGCCCTGGAGGCATTATTGCTCCAGCAAGTACAAACCCCGAAGAACTCGTAGTAAATGGCTGGAGCCCTTCAAAAAGAGATAACCCTTTTGCAAACAGTGGCATGGTAGTGCAGGTAGAAAAAAAAGATGCCATTCAATGTTTAAAAAATTCTAGCCAATTTAACTATATCAACGACGATGACCCGTTGCTCTTTATGCACTTTCAGCAAATGGTAGAGCAGGAAGCCTACCATGCAGGCGGAGGGAAATTTGTAGCCCCTGCTCAACGAATGCAGGATTTTGTTTCAAAAAGATTATCCACAAGCCTGCCAGAAAACTCATACCTCCCGGGCTTAAAATCGGCAGAACTTAACAATGTTTTACCTTCTTTTATTTACAGTGCCTTAGCCGGAGGCTTCAAAGCATTTGGCAGAAAAATGAATTCGGGAGCTTACGGTAATGGCTATTTTACAAACGAGGCGATTGTTGTAGCAACAGAAAGCCGCACTTCAAGTCCGGTTCGAATACCCAGAGATAGTGAAACCCTATCCCATCCTCAGATAAAAAATCTCTACCCTTGTGCCGAAGGCGCAGGTTATGCTGGGGGTATAGTCAGCGCAGCAATGGATGGGGAAAGGATTGCTTCCATCATCGAAAAAAAATTATTTTCTCTCTAAAGAACTTTTTATCCGTTTATCCTAATAATTGTAGCCGGTTGTAAAATCATGCCTACTTTTAATTATTCAAATTTATTCAGCTATGCAATTACTGGAACTACAAAATCTTAAAAAATATTTTGCCACTCAAAAAGCAGTGGATGATATCAGTTTCTCCATCAACGAGGGCAGTATTTTTGGAATGCTTGGTCCAAATGGTGCCGGAAAAACTACTTTGCTAAGAATGATCACTGGCATCTTTTATCCTGATAGTGGCGAAGTCATGTTTAACGGTAAAAAATTCGATCCACAAAGCGATTTTAGAAATATAGGTTATATGCCCGAGGAAAGAGGCTTGTATAAAAAGATGAAGATAGGTGAGCAGGCTGTTTACCTAGCAAGACTAAAAGGATTAAGTCATGCTGAAGCAACCCAAAAAGTAAAAGAATGGTTTATTAAATTTGAAATGCAGAGCTGGTGGAATAAAAAAGTGGAGGATCTGAGCAAGGGGATGAGCCAAAAGCTGCAATTTGTAACCACCGTTTTACATGAACCCAAACTCATTATTCTGGACGAACCCTTTAGTGGCCTAGATCCGGTAAATGCCAATTTAATAAAAGATGAAATATTTCATCTCGCAAAAAATGGAAGTACAATCATTTTTAGCACACATCGTATGGAGCAGGTAGAAGAAATATGTGACCATATTGTTTTAATCAATAAGGGTAAAAAAATACTGGATGGATCGGTGAATAATATTAAACAGGAGTTTAAAGAAAATATTTACCAACTGGGTGCAAAGACTTTACCGGAAAACCTGATAAACTATATTTTTGAAGTGGTAAAACATGACAATCACCAGGTTTTACTAAGACTTCAAAACGATGCTACCCCAAATGATGTTCTAAAACATTTTTTAAGCCAAGGTGTGGAGATCCAGTCATTTAATGAAGTATTGCCTTCTCTCAATGACATTTTTATTAAACTGGTTGAAGACACCACAAAAGCAAGGCAATTTCAAAACATTCAATAATCTTATATTTTAATAAACATGAATAAAACATTATTAATCATAAGCAGAGAATATTTTACCAGGGTAAAAAAGAAATCTTTTTTACTTACAACCATTTTAGTTCCACTAGTCATTGTTGCATTTTATGCAGTTATCATTGCCATTTCAATTAAAGGCACTACTGATGAAACGAAAATTGCTATTATAGATAATGCAGAACTTTTTAGCGATAGTTTGTCTAGTCAAAATACAAACCTGAAACTTTCTTTTATCAAAAATGAAACAGAGCAGAGCTTCATTAACAAATACAAGGATCAGGGATTTCAGGCTTTTTTAAATGTGCCGGATTTTGATATTTCAAAGCCGCATAAATTTTTTGTACACAGTCAGTCTTCTTTGAGTCTTACCAATAGTATTGCCATTGAAAAACTTATTAATAAGGCCATCGAAAATAAAAGGCTGCTGGCAAAAGGAATAGATCCCGCTGTATTTAAAAGCATCACAGCGGATGTGCAGGTAGAAAATACCATTGACAGTAAAGAAGGAAGCAAAAAAGGAAGTGCAGGTATTGCTTATCTGGTATCATTTGCATGTGGCATCCTGATCTATATGATGATGATTATTTATGGCACACAGGTAATGAGGGGTGTTATGGAAGAAAAAACAAATCGTATTGCAGAAGTAATTATTAGCTCAGTAAAACCTTTTCAACTAATGCTGGGCAAAATTATTGGCATTGGGGCTGTTGGCCTTACACAATTTGCTATCTGGATCGTCATTATGATTGTACTTCAGTCGGCCATTCCTTTAATATTTCCTGATATTATGCAACAAATTTCGAGTGGTACAGCGTCTGATGAAGACATTAATATGATAGCAACATTTACACAGGGTATGTCTGCCTTGCCATTAGCCAAGATCTTATTTTTATTTTTATTTTATTTCCTTGCAGGCTATCTAACCTATGCTTCGTTGTTTGCGGCAGTTGGGAGTGTAGTTAGCGAAGATCAGCAGGAAGCACAACAACTGGTTTTCCCTATTCTGATGCCGATCATTCTTGGGTTTGTAATTATGACCAATTCTATCAATAATCCGAATAGTACAATGGCGGTTTTTGGAAGTTTATTTCCACTCACTTCTCCTATAGTTATGATGGGCCGAATCACATATGATATTCCTTTCTGGCAAATAGCCGTATCTATGTTATTACTTATTGGAACTTTCTTATTTTTTACATGGGTTACCGGCAAAATTTACCGAACAGGGATATTGATGTATGGAAAAAAGCCAAGCTGGAAAGAGATGCTTAAATGGGGTTTTAAAAAGGGATAAATCTAAAATACAACATAAAAGATAAGGGGTTTCAAAAATTGAAACCCCTTATCTTTTATAATATTTAATTCTTTAAATAACAGCTGCTGTACTAGGCTTTTCATCCCCTGGATTTTCTTCTCCAAAGATGGCTTTATTGGCCTCAAATTTTACGTAATCTGAAATAAAAGGTGCAACCAATATACCAATAGTAATAAAGGCTCCAAAAAACAATCCTATAAAAGCATATAAAAAAGCTGAAGCAACTTGCTTGTCATAAGGTGCTTCTGGTTTATCAAGGGTAGCAATGATAGGGGTAGCTTTCTGTAATCTCCACAGAGCCTCTTCCCTGTTATTGGCAGCTGCATCTCTTTGGCGTATTACTCTTTCTTTAGAATTTACCAAATTCTCTTTTGGTATACTGTATTCCATTCTTGAATTAGGAACAAACAAAGTTGTATTATTCATTTTGATGGCTTCTTGGTCAAATCCATCTAATACAATCTGAAGAGAATCGATTTTTTTGATAGTAAAATCATAATCTCTTTTTGCCTTTTTAATTTTCATATCGATATAAAACTGCGAAATCTTATCAATCAATTCATAACTTACTGGAGAAAGTAACGCCTGATTGGAATTACTGAAAGTCACTTCAAAAATACCACTCTTCAATACTTTGGCTGTATAATTCGGTTTTAATATGGAACTCCCCACCGATTTTAGCATCAATGTATCATTTGGCACTTTAATAGATGGCTGATAAATTTTTTTTGATTTATTATATCCTTCAATCAGTAATTCTGCAATTCTTTTATTTTCAAATTGTGGTAACCTTTTCAAAACAACAGACTCCATGGTATTTCTACTCAAAGCCAATTCTACAATATTAATTGAGGCATCCTGACTAAAACTTTTTGGAGCATCGGTACCACCTAATAAAGTACTGATAGCACTAGTTGTAGGATTTTCGTTGGATGCTGTTAATGGAAAAACTGTTGATTTAGCAATATATACTGGCGGTATTGATTTAGCATAAAAAAACATTAAAGCACCGAACAATACACTTCCTAGAAAAATAAGCCACTTAAACTTAGCCAGCCTTAAAAATATTTTACGTATAAAATCGTTTGTGTTCACTATTAGTTTGGATTTAGTTTATGTATTTAAAAATAATAGCCGTAAGTATTACAGGTATTGAAGCCACCATCACAGATTTTACAGTATCTCCTATATCCTGTCCCTGTGGTTTTAAAGGAACCGAAACTGTAGCACCCTCTTCAACTTTGGGGTAGAATTTGAAGAATAGAAATGATTTTGTCCTTCTGCTTTTACCATTAGCATAAGTAACAAAAACCCTTTTGCGCCATGGCTTCACTCCAAAACCTCCCGCCCTATCTACGTAATACATAAGTTTAGAATGGTCTTTGTCATATGCAATTTTTAAAGGAGACTGCACACTACCTTGTACTGTTACGAATGGATTTATTTCGGGTATAAAAATAACATCGCCTTCTTGCAAAACAATATCATGTTTACTGTTGCGATATTTTAATGCCCTGTATAAATCAATACTGATAGGAGCATCTATATTTTTTAATGACAAAAAAGCACTATCTATAATTGGTCTTCCCAATGAATCTAACTTGGGTTTTAAAGTAACTTTTTCTCTAAGACTTTCTGTTTTCTTTCTAATCAACAACGCTCCTGAAACATTTGCATTATCAGTGTAGCCACCCGCACGATCCATATAAGAAGATAAACGATCAAACTTAGTTAGCCTTGGATATAACCCAGGATATTTTATCAATCCCTTTAACTCAATATTCTGCTGCAATTCAAAAGTAGGATTGCGCCTTACAAAAATCTGGTCATAAGGTTTTAAATAAATTTTTGACGCTGCCGAATCCAACGAAAGATTAGGTAAAATTGAAAAGGCTCTAACTACCGTTCTGGTAGGCTTAAGGCCCTGTTTTGCCGAATCAATATCTACAATACTCGAAATCTCTAATCTGCCAAATTCAGCAGTTTGCTTAATTCCTCCAGACAAATACAACAAATCCTCCAGTGTCATACCTCCATACCTATTTACCTTCCCTTCTTTTCTAACTTCTCCATAAATTTCTACATATTGAGATTCTGCAAATTCATTTTTTGAAAACAATTGTACAATATCATTTGCTTCCAGTTTTACATTACTAATACTGTTAAGTTCATTGTTATTTACTCCTGTAAGATTTACTTCAAGCCTGTCTGAACGAAGATTGGTTGAATCGCCCGCCCCCCTGAAAATGTATGCCCTGGGTAAATATGTATTTCGGGTAACACCACCTGCACGGTTAATAAGATCAAATAACCGGTCGCCATCACGAAGTTCAAAAACATCTGGATAGGTGATTTCTCCCCGAATTTCAACTTTATTGCTAATGCCCGGTTTGACCAAATCAACCTTTACAATATCTCCGTCTAACAAATCAAAATCTTCTCCTTCTATCAACAATATCGCATTGGCATTTACATCTCTTTGTATTTGCTTTTCGTTTTCTGTACGTAAAACTTTTAATGCAGAAGCCAATGCCTCTGAATTAAGGCCTCCAGCATATTTTATTAACGCTTTTACTCCTTCCTCTTTTTTTAATTGATAAAACATTGGGCGTTTAAACTGCCCTGTTGCCATTACCTTTTTCTCCATAAACCCTACAATTACAAAATCATTGTTTTGTAGGTAAATATGTTTCCCGAAATCGCCGGTGGTGAGATATTTATAAACATCCAAATCGTCGATTATTTTGCCATTTCTTTTTATCTGAATACTTCTAAGATTACCAAACTGGGTAACACCACCTGCTTTGCCGATTACCTGAAAAGCATTGCTGAATGCAGATACTGTTTGAATACCTGCCCTGTTTACTTCTCCTACAACATTTACATTGATAGACCTTGGCTGTCCCAATGAAACGGAAATATTAGTGGCTGCGGGTACAACACTTTTAAACCTTGAGTAAACAATTGCCCTCATATTTTCAAAAGTGAGTCCTTGTACACTTATTTTACCCAAACTATTAGGAAAAATTGCACCATCTCTTGCAACTACGTAATCTTCCTGAAATTCCGCAGCTCCCCACAAAGAAACAATGATATGGTCACCTACTCCGATTGGATAATCCAGCGGAGGAGTTGATAATTCGGTAAGGGAAGTGCCTGCAGCAAACGCAAATACATCTGCACCAAAAGTCTTTTTAGGGCTATAAACACTTCTGCGAACATCGTCAGCTACAACGCTGTCTTTTTCAATTGCATTATTCTTATAAAAATCAGCATTTTTATCAACCCCTGTCTCCTTATTTTGATCTTCAAGCAATGCTCTAAGTTGGGGCTGAGACAAATTTTTAGGATCTATCTGACCTGATGATATTTCTGTTGGAATCTGCACCTCTAAGGGAGGCTGACAGAATGCCATTAAAGAAATAAAATTAAAGACAATAAAAAACAGCATTTTTATCTGAAAACGCCTCTTTGCACTTTGCATTTTTATGGGGATTGATTTATAATTATTTGAATCGGGGCAAATATAAATTTTTATTTGCAGCATCGGTCAAGTAACTCGTTATACTCCTGCCAAATCTCTTCTACAATCTCATTTGCAGGTTGAATCTTGTCTAATAAGGCACTTACCTGCCCAATTTCCAGTTCACCTTCCTTTAAATCACCCTCAAACATTCCTTTTTTAGCCCTGCCCCTTCCTAATAATTGCTCCAATTCCTCTTTGGCAGCACCATTGGTCTCAGCTAATTGAAGTTGATCGTAAAATTCATTTTTTAATAATCTAACAGGAGTCAGTTTTTTTAAAGACAATACCGTATCTCCTTCCTGGCTTTTTATTACAGCATTTTTAAAATTTATATGACAAGAAGCTTCATTACTGGCAATAAACCTACTGCCTATCTGCACTCCATTAGCACCCAGAATTATTGCTGCAAGCATCTGCCTTCCAGTTGCAATTCCACCAGCTGCAATGACAGGAATCTGTACTTTTTCACAGACTGCAGGTATTAATACAAAACTGGTGGTTTCCTCCCTTCCATTATGGCCTCCAGCCTCGAACCCCTCTGCTACTATAGCATCGCAGCCTGCATCCTGTGCCTTTATAGCAAATTTACTACTGCTAACCACGTGTACAACGGTAATTCCATGCGCTTTTAGCATAGAAGTATAAGTTTTAGGATTTCCCGCACTTGTAAATACTATGGGAACTTTTTCTTCTATAATGGTTTGTATATGCTTATCAATATCAGGATACAATAAGGGTACATTTACACCAAATGGTTTATCCGTGGCGATTTTACATTTTTTAATCTGTTCTTTTAATACATCTGGATACATGCTGCCGCTACCTATAAGGCCCAATCCTCCTGCATTACTAACAGCACTAGCCAATTGCCAACCACTAGCCCATATCATTCCTGCCTGGATGATAGGTTTTTCTATCTTAAATAATTGAGTGATTTTATGGGTAGATGAATGCATATTGCCTAAAATAAATTACATTAATTAGAGATTTTAATGGCTGAATTTATTTACAAATTACCTACTATTTGGTGCCCCCACCTAAATCAATTGCTGTATTATCACCAATATTCAGGTTACGACTTACCCCTTTTACTTCTGCATCGCTACCAATAAGAGAATTATTCAATACAATTTCATTGATGTTTGAATATGCTCCAATAATAGAATCTTTCAAAATTGAATGATTAATAATAGAGTGTTCGCCAATGGCAACATTAGGGCCTATAACTGAATTATTTATTACACATCCCTCGCCAATACTAACCGGCTGGATAATTATCGTGTTTTGAAAATTATTATTTTCCGGAATATTGCCTCCAAATTTCTTTAATAGTATGGCATTGGATTCGAGCAAGGTTTCTTTTTTGCCGCAATCAAACCAGTTAGAAACTTTAAAAAACTTGAATTTTGCCCCCTGCTGAATCATACACTCCAATGCATCTGTAAGACTGAATTCGTTGTAACTACGGATATTATTATCATTAACTTTTTTAAGGCAATCAAATAGCTGGACAGTTTCTTTAATTCTGTAAATACCCACAAGTGCCAAATTACTTTTAGGTATAGATGGTTTTTCGACTACCCTGCTGATGAAATTGTCCTCGTCTATTTCTGCTACGCCAAAATTACGTGGATCATCCACCTTTTTTACACCAAGCATTGAGTAGGGCGAATCCATCACTATTTTCAAATCATATTCTGCAATAGTATCGCCTAATACAATCAATAACTCTTCGTCGCCTACAATTTCTCTAGTAAGGTCAATCGCATGGCCAGTTCCGAACCTTTCATTTTGTGTGATAAAACTACAATTGAGTTCAGGATATTTATCCGTCACATAATCCTGAATCTTTTCTCCCAGATACCCAATGATAAATATAAAATCTTTTATCCCTGCTTCCTTCAACTGATCTATGATGATACTGAGAATGGTTTTCCCTGCCAGAGGAATCAATGCCTTTGGCTGTGTGTATGTGTGTGGACGAAGCTTTGTGCCTGCGCCTGCTACTGGTATAATGGCCTTCATTGATAAACTTAATCCGCTACTATCGGTATATTTCGTTCACATTATTAATCCCTTCATGCTAAAAGGAAAGTGAAAGTAATGAATTTATTGGAAATTGAATTTTAGTAGAACCATAACAAATCCCTTATGCATATTCTACTAATCTAAGCCTTGCTGCTTATATTTGCGGCATAAATCATAAAAATGCAAAGAGATACATTAATTTTTGACCTAATAGACAAAGAACTTCAAAGACAAAGGGAAGGTATTGAACTAATTGCAAGCGAAAATTTTACCAGTTTGCAAGTTATGGAAGCAATGGGAACCTCTCTTACCAATAAATATGCAGAAGGATATCCTGGAAGACGTTATTATGGCGGATGTGAGGTGGTAGATCAAATAGAACAACTTGCCATAGACAGAATTAAAGAAGTCTTTAGCTGCGAATATGCTAATGTGCAGCCTCACAGTGGTGCTCAGGCAAATGCGGCATTAATGCTTGCAATCCTTCAGCCGGGCGATAAAATACTAGGATTAGACCTTAGTATGGGCGGACATTTAACCCATGGTTCTCCGGTAAATTTTTCTGGTAAATTATACCAACCATTCTTTTATACAGTTAAAAAAGATACAGGACTAATTGATTATGAAATGCTGGAAGAAAAAGCACGCACCGAAAAGCCAAAACTGATCATCTGTGGCGCTTCTGCTTACAGCCGTGATATTGATTATGCAAGAATAAGAAAAGTGGCAGATGAAATCAATGCATTTGTATGGTGCGATATGGCACACCCTGCAGGATTTATTGCCAAGGGCTTATTGAGTTCACCATTTGATCATTGTCATTTTGTTACTAGTACAACTCATAAAACATTGCGTGGACCAAGAGGTGGTATTATTCTTATGAAAAAAGATTTTGAAAATCCTTTTGGATTAAAAGATCTTAAGGGCAATCTCCGCATGATGAGTAATCTACTGGATATGGCTGTGTTCCCAGGCACACAGGGCGGTCCGCTGGAACATGTAATTGCAGCCAAAGCTATTGCTTTTGGAGAATTACTGACAGAAGAATATACAACTTACATCAAACAGGTTCAAAGTAATGCTCAGGCAATGGCAAAAGCTTTTACTGCCAAAGGATATGATATTATTAGTGGCGGAACCGATAACCATTTAATGCTGATAGATCTTCGGAATAAAAATATTACAGGAAAAAAAGCACAGGAAACACTTGACAGAGCGCATATCACGCTGAATAAAAACACAGTACCTTACGACGATAAGAGCCCATTTGTTACAAGTGGAATCAGGGTTGGTGTTGCAGCCATTACTACCCGTGGTATGAATGAAGCACATATGCAAATGGTTGTAGACATGATCGATAATGTATTGATGAATATAGATAATGAACAAACCATTGCATCTGTTAAAGATGAAGTAAAAACTTTTATGAAACAGTTCCCTCTTTACCCGGAATTAAACTAAAATTGAAAGATCATGCTACAAAGAATACAAACGATATGGCTGCTTCTTGCATCTGTATGTGCTTTCTTAGGTTTTAAACTTTCATTTTACAGCGGAACAGTCACTGAAAATGAAACACTCAATACTTTTAAGAAAATAAACGCCACAACAAGCATTCCTTTGATTATTGTAACAACTGCTATTGCAGTATTAGCGTTAATTACGATTTTTCTTTACAACAACCGTACATTACAATTAAGGCTAATTATTGCCGGTATTTTATTGGAAGCATTACTCCTATTCCTTTATTATGCCGAGTTAAAAACATTCACAGCGGGCACCTATTCCCTAACTGCACTACTGCAGGGTTGTGTTGTATTATTTTTCATATTGGCCGCAAAAGGAATCAGCAATGATGAAAAAATTATAAAGGAAAGTAACAGATTGAGATAATAAAACTAAAATTATTTATACAATGGCTGTCGGGTAAACCCGAACAGCCATTTTTTTTAATAACTAAATAATAGAAACAAAAAATGAATGTTTGTTAGATAACAAACTAAATAAATAATGATATTTTTGATTATTATTTAAAATAAATGATGGTTTGCACAAATATTTCTATACATTCGTGCAAATGTTTAATCAAAACAAACATAACAGTCAATTCATTTCGGCAGTATTCTCAAATACTACGATTATTACTATTACAACCCGCTAAGGGTTGCAAATTCTCATATTATCCATCGGGCTACGGCTATTTCATCCATCAGGAGTTTCATTTATACATCTTAATAAAATAAAGCATGCAGGTTTTAAAATTCGGAGGCAGTTCTGTTAAAAATGCAGAAAATATAAAAAAAGTAATTGCAGTTCTTAAAAATAAAACTGAAGACAATAAAACGATTGTAGTTGTTTCTGCATTGGGTGGCATTACAGACTTGCTATTGCAGTGTAGTCAGGTAGCATCAGAAGGACAGGAAAATTATCAATCTTTTTTAATTGAGATTGAACAAAGGCATTTGCAAACAGTAAGAGACCTGATCCCTATTAATAATCAAAGCAGTTTATTGAGTTTTGTTAAAACACAGTGCAACGAAATAGAAGATATCTGTAACGGCATTTTTCTTCTTAAAGAATTATCATCCCGAACCAAAGATCGTATTGTAAGTTATGGCGAATTGCTTTCATCCAAAATTATTGCGGCGGCCTTGCAGTCAGAAAATATACAAACCCTTTGGACCGACTCAAGAGCATTGATTGTAACTAATTCAGACTTTGGCAACGCCCTTGTAAACTTTTCCCAAACCAACCATAATATTGCAAAATACCTGAAAGGAAACGATAGCAAAATATACATTGTCCCAGGTTTTATTGCTTCCAATGAAGAAGGGGTACACACTACGCTTGGCAGGGGTGGATCCGATTATACAGCTGCTATTTTTGCTGCTGCTGCAAATGCAACTGTACTTGAAATATGGACCGATGTTTCTGGCATGATGACAGCAGATCCAAGATTGGTTCCCAATGCAAGAATCATCCCTCAGATTTCCTATCAGGAAGCAATGGAACTTTCTCATTTTGGTGCTAAAGTTATTTACCCGCCCACTATTCAACCTGTAATGAGTCAAGGTATTCCTGTTTGGATAAAAAATACATTTGCACCAGAAGATGATGGGACAATTATACAGCAAAAAGTAACTGAAAGCAGCAGCAGTATTACTGGCATTTCAAGTATCAGCAGCATTGCATTATTAAGTTTGGAAGGAAGTGGGATGGTTGGAATTCCTGGATTCTCCAAGAGATTATTTGAAGCACTTGCTTCAAAAAAAATAAATGTAATCCTCATCACCCAAAGTTCTTCGGAACATTCTATTTGTGTGGGCATAGATGAAAAAAATGCAGCAGCAGCAAAACAAATAATAGATGAAATTTTTGCTTATGAAATAGAGATAAAAAAAGTAGAGCCACTAATCGTAGAAAAAAATCTTTCGATAATCGCACTCGTTGGAGACCGCATGAAAAACCACACCGGCATCAGCGGAAAATTCTTTAGCGCATTGGGAAGAAACGGTGTTAATATAAGAGCTATTGCACAGGGTTCATCCGAAAGAAATATTACTGCCGTTATCAGCAATGCAGATGTAAATAAATCTACCAATACTATTCATGAAGTATTTTTTGAAAAAGAAATAAGGGAAGTAAATCTGTTTATTGCAGGCGTTGGAAATGTTGGTGCCAAATTACTTGACCAGATACTTCAACAGCAGGAGTACCTGTTGCACAATATGCGTTTGAAAGTAAATGTGGTGGGTATTGCCAATAGCAAAAAATTCTGGGTAGACGAAAATGGTATAGATCTTTCCTCCTGGAAAGAATTATTAATTTCAGGCAAAACCGCCGGCATTCAGGAATATATTAAAACCATTCGTGAAAAAAATTTAAGAAATACTGTTTTTGCAGATGTTACAGCCAATGACGATGTTGCTTCAGTTTATGATAAACTTCTGCAAAAAAGTATTGCAGTGGTAGCCTGCAATAAAGTTGCCTGCTCTTCTCCCTATCCTTATTATAAAAAACTAAAAGAACTTTCTACTGAATACAATACAAAATTTTTGTTCGAAACAAATGTAGGTGCAAGTTTACCTATTATTGGTACATTAAACGACCTATTGCGTAGTGGAGATAATATACATAGTATGGAAGCTGTTCTTAGCGGCACTTTAAATTTTGTCTTCAATAATTATGATGGCAGTAGCTCTTTTGCTTCTATTGTAAAACAGGCGCAGGAAGAAGGTTATACAGAACCTGATCCAAGGCTTGATCTTAGCGGAAAAGATGTGATGCGTAAGATTATGATATTGGCAAGAGAAGCCGGCCATGTAATTGAAATGGAAGATATCGGCAATAACTCTTTTATGCCTGAAGCCTGTATGCAGGGATCTGTGACAGATTTTTACGAATCAATGGAAGCGCATGAAGCCCACTTTAAAAAGATTTATGATGATGCAGCAGGCGCAGGTTGTAAATTGAAATTTGTAGCAAGTTTTAAAGAAGGAAAAGCCAATGTTGGTTTACTGCATATTCCACCGCCACACGATTTCTATCATCTTTACGGCAAGGACAATATTGTATTATTTTATACCGATCGTTATACACAGCAGCCTCTGGTAATAAAAGGTGCAGGAGCAGGTGCTGCAGTTACAGCATCGGGCGTATTTGCAGATATTATCAGAACATCAAAAGCATAAAAATGAAGCAGCAAATAAATCCTGTTATTAACCAAACTGTAAAAGTTGCTTCTCCGGGAACAGTTGCCAACCTCGTATGCGGTTTTGATGTACTAGGCCTTTGCCTTGATGCTCCCGCTGATGAAATGACGGTTACGATTATTTCAGAAAAAGAAGTACGTTTAAAAAGTGCGGATGGCTACAATCTTCCCACAGACCCTATGCAAAATACAGCAGGTGCGCCTTTAGTAGAAATACTTCAGGAATTAAATGCAGATTTTGGATTTGATGTTCTTATCAAAAAAAACATAAAACCTGGTAGTGGCATTGGCTCAAGTGCTGCCAGTGCTGCTGGCGCAGTTGTGGCTGCCAATCATTTACTGAATAATTTTTTTAGCCAGGAACAATTGGTACGTTTTGCCATGAGTGGAGAAAAAGTTGCTTCTGGAGTTAAACATGCAGATAATGTTGCACCCTGCATTTATGGAGGTATTACTTTAATTAGAAGTATTTTTCCGCTGGATATTGTCCCCATTCCCGCACCTGAATTATGGGTTACAGTTGTGCATCCACAAATTGAAGTACGAACCTCCGATGCACGGCAAATTTTAAAAAAACAGGTGCTGCTTAAAGATGCTATAAAACAATGGGGTAATATTGCCGGACTCGTAGCAGGCTTCATGAAAAATGATTATGACCTTATTGGCCGTAGCTTGGAAGATGTAATCATAGAACCAGTTAGAAGTATTTTGATACCAGGCTTTGATGATGTGAAAAAACAAAGCAAGGCTGCGGGTGCATTGGGAGGGGGCATCTCCGGTTCAGGCCCTTCAATTTTTATGCTCAGCACAAATGAACAAACTGCAGAAGCTGTAAAGAAGGAAATGCATACAGTATTTAACAAAATTGGTCTGGAGCATCATGTTTATGTAACCACCATTAATCAGCAGGGAGTAAAAGTTTTAAAGGACATTTAAGAAATAACCGAAGCGTTCAAATACAGTTGCTGGTATTTGACAATTTTGAAAACGCCTACAATTTTTAAACAATATCATGAACTATTTTAGCACCAATAATAATTCACCCTTCGTAAATTTTAAAGAAGCTACCATCAAAGGTCAGGCGCCGGATAAAGGACTCTATTTCCCTGAAAGAATACCGCTGCTTCAGGAAACTCTTATAAATGATATAAATAGTTTCTCCGATGAAGCAATTGCTTTTGAGGTAATCAGCCCTTATGTAGGAGACACTATCCCTGCGGCTGTTTTAAAAGATATTGTGGAAGAAACTGTTAACTTTCCCATACCACTTGTATCGATAAATAATTCAATTTATTCGTTAGAACTTTTTCATGGACCCACTTTGGCCTTTAAGGATATAGGAGCAAGATTCATGAGCCGGTGTTTGGGTTATTTTGTAAAAGACCAGCCTAAAAAAGTTACAGTACTGGTTGCTACATCCGGCGACACGGGAGGAGCGGTGGCCAATGGCTTTTACGATGTGCCCAATGTAGAAGTCATCATTTTATACCCATCCGGAAAAGTGAGTACCGTTCAGGAAAAACAATTAACAACGTTGGGTAAAAATATTCATGCGCTGGAAGTAAAAGGAAGTTTTGATGATTGCCAGCAAATGGTAAAAGATATTTTTGCAGATGCCGACAGTTTTGAAAACCTTTTCCTAACATCAGCTAATTCTATTAATGTAGCCCGTTGGCTGCCACAACAGTTCTACTATTTCTTTGCCTATAAACAGTGGGCTGATAAAAATAATCCACCAGTTGTTGCAGTACCTAGTGGAAATTTTGGCAATATCTGTGCAGGAATTTTAGCAAAAGCATCCGGCTTGCCCATTCATCATTTTATAGCTGCCTGTAATGCCAACGATACGGTACCACATTTTTTTGAAACAAATATATATCAGCCTAAGAAAGCGGTTGCCACTATTTCAAATGCAATGGATGTAGGTAACCCAAGCAATTTTGTTAGGATATTGCAAATATTTGATCTGAAAATAAATGATCTGAAAAAACAGTTAACGGCCTGCAGTATCAATGATGAGGAAACAAAAATTACTTTAAAAAAAGTGTATGATCAATTTGGGTACTTACTAGATCCGCATGGTGCAGTAGGATACCATGCGCTTGAAAATTATTTACAAGAACATCCATCACAAAAAGGAATAGTAATAGAAACGGCTCACCCCGTGAAGTTTTTTGATGTAGTAGAACCCATCATTGGTGAAGCTGTAAAAATCCCTGAAACGATACAAGATCAATTAAAGCTGGATAAAAAGGCATTGTTAATAGAAAATAATACAGAAGCGCTTAGATCTTTTTTATTGAAAATTTAACCCATACAAAGGCTTCAGGCAATTTCAATTGCTCTTCAGTTGATGCTGAGGAGCAATTAAAGAAAAAATTACCAATGACTATATTATTATGTAAAAATTGCTACAAAAATTTTCCTGTATAACTTTCTTTACATTTTTTTAGATCTGCAGGTTTCCCTTCAAAAACAAGATTGCCACCTTCATCGCCAGCTTCAGGACCTAGATCAATGATCCAGTCGGCACTTTTCAAAACATCGGTATTATGTTCTATCACCAGAATAGAATGCCCCTGTTCTACCAACGCATTAAAAGATGCCAGTAATTTTTTTATATCATGAAAATGAAGGCCCGTTGTAGGTTCATCAAAAATAAAAAGAATATGCCCTTGTGCTTTACCTTTTCCAAGAAATGAAGCAAGCTTAACCCTTTGTGCTTCTCCTCCACTTAATGTATTAGAAGACTGACCCAATTTTACATACCCTAGTCCCACATCACTTAATGGTTGAATTTTTTTTGCAACATCTTTTCCATCTTTGTCCTTTTCGTCCTCATTAAAAAAATCTATCGCCTCATCTACACTCATCTCAAGCACATCAAAAATATTTTTATTCCTGTATTGCACATCCAATACTTCTTCTTTAAATCTTTTACCTGCACATACATCACATACCAAATGTACATCCGCTAAAAACTGCATTTCCACAAGCTGTTCCCCTTCTCCTTTGCAGGCATCACATCTTCCTCCATCAACGTTAAAAGAAAAATGCTTTGGCATAAACCCTCTCATTTTACTCAATGGTTGTTTTGCATACAAGTCTCTTATTTCATCATAGGCCTTAATATAGGTAACAGGATTACTCCTGCTCGACTTGCCAATAGGATTTTGGTCTACAAGTTCTATCTGACTAATATAATCTATATCCCCTTTTAATGTTCTGAACAATCCGGGTTTATCAACGCCCTCACCTTTTATTTTTTGCAGGGCAGGATAAAGTATTTGTTTTACCAATGTTGTTTTACCACTGCCACTTACACCGCTTACAGCACACAATACATTTAAAGGAAACTGAACGGTTATATCCTTTAAATTATTTTGTCTGGCACCCTCAATTGTTACAGATCGGATCCATTTACGCAAAGTCTTGGGAGGATCGATGGTTAATTTACCGGAAAGGTATTTACCCGTAAGGCTGTCTTTGTCTGCAATAATCTCAGCGTAATTTCCGGCTGCTACTACTTCACCTCCCAAATGGCTTGCCAGCGGCCCCATATCAATAATATGATCTGCTTCTCGCATCATCATCTCATCATGTTCTACCACAACTACCGTGTTACCCAAATCCCTTAGTTCTTTTAATACTACTATCAATTTTTCGGTATCTCTGCTATGCAGACCAATGGAAGGCTCATCTAAAATATAGAGGGAGTTGGTAAGATTACTTCCAAGACTTCTTGTGAGTTGAATACGCTGGCTTTCGCCGCCGCTCAATGAGTTGGCCAATCGGCTTAAAGTAAGGTACCCCAAGCCCACATCAATCAAAGTTTTTAAACGATGATGAATTTCCAGAAGAATTCTTTTGGCCACCTGCTCGTCATATTTGCTAAGCTTAAGATTATCAAACCAATCCTGCAAATCTTTTACAGGCATTTGACACAATTCACCAATATGCCTTTCTCCAACTTTTACATACAATGCTTCCTTTCTCAAACGGTATCCATGACAATCTGTGCAAAGGGTTCTACCACGATACCTGCTTAGCATTACCCTGTATTGTACTTTATATAAATTCTGTTCTACTTCTTTAAAAAAATCATTGATTCCATTCACATGACTATTTCCTTGCCAAAGATCATTGAGTTGTTTCCCCGTGAGATCCATGATGGGTTTATGTACAGGGAAGTCAAATTTCTTTGCCGCACGAATAAATGCTTCTTTCCATTCTCCCATCTTTTCGCCCTTCCATGGTGCAACAGCACCTTCATACAGGCTTAATCTTTTATCGGGAATAATGAGATCAGGATCAAGTCCTAGAATTTGAGAAAACCCTTCGCATACCGGACATGCGCCAAAAGGGTTATTAAAAGAAAATAAATTGGGAACAGGTTCTTCAAAACTCATTCCATCCAATTCAAATTTATTACTGAAGTATAATTTCTTTTTATTGTTAATCTCAATATGCATAACACCTTCCCCTTCATAAAATGCCAACCCCACCGAATCTGCAATCCGATGCAAATCATCTTCATCAAAATCTTTTTTTACGAGCCGATCAATGAGTATAAATGTATCCCGCTTCTTATTATCGGATCGCGAATTTTCCAACAAATCCTCAATCCTTATTATTTCTCCTTCTTCATATAATCTAGAGAATCCTTTTTGTAATAATATATTCAACTCTTCTTTTAAATCTCTGTTGGCATGACTTTTAAAGACAGCCAAAATTAATATCCTGTCTCCTTCCTTACATTCCTGTATTGCTTTAATAACATCTGGCACATCATCCTTCTTAACTATTCTGCCACTTACAGGCGAAATAGTTTTGCCAGCTCTCGCAAATAACAAACGCAGATAATCATATATCTCCGTCATACTACCAACAGTGCTACGGGGTGTGCGGGTAATTACTTTTTGTTCTATTGCAATTGCAGGACAAAGGCCTTTGATATAATCCACATCAGGTTTGTTCATACGCTGCATAAACTGCCTTGCATAAGCACTCAAACTTTCTGCATACCGACGTTGTCCTTCTGCAAATAAAGTATCGATCGTTAATGAAGATTTTCCTGAACCGGAAACACCAGTAACGACTACTAATTTATTTCTAGGAATCGTTACCGTAACATTTTTAAGATTATGTACCCTTGCACCCTTGATAAGAATCTGATTGCCGGAAAAAGAGGCTGCTGGCTTTTCCTTTACTTTTTTTGTAGTAATAAGTTTACTCATTTCTACAAAATTACTGTAAGCGAGCGAGTTAAGATTTATATGTGAGAAAAATATTAAAAATAGAGCTAAGTACTCCTACGTACGTAGTATTACTAGCACTTAGTACTTATACTCAATTTTTGAAAAAAGATTAAAAAAGTATTGGTTGATATAAAATTTGCTCCTACTTTTATGGTCCAATATCCAATAAAGTGAACAGCCGTTGAATGCCTACCTAAAGACTTCTACGATCTATTTTCCTCTTATTGGTTACTTAACAAAAATTAAGTCCTAAACCATCAAAACTGTAGAAGTTATGAAATGCCTAATCAACCTTACCGATCAACAGCTGGTACATCTTTACATGAATGGCGACGCTGATGCCCTTTCAACTTTAGTAGTACGCTACAAAGACAAAATTTTTACCTCTATCTATTTATTGGTAAAAGACAAATACCTAGCCGAAGATATTTTCCAGGATGTTTTTATCCGCATCATCGACACTTTAAGAGGTGGACGTTATTCTGATGAAGGAAAATTCTTACCATGGGCTATGCGTATCGCTCACAATCTTTGTGTAGATCATTTTAGAAAAGTTAAACGCAGTCCTTCTATCAAAACAAGTGATGACCGTGATATTTTTGAAGTCCTAAACTTCTTTGAACCAGGTGCTGATCAAAAAATGATGGCTGAACAAAGTCATGATAAAATTAGAAAAATGGTAGATCTATTACCAGAAGATCAAAGAGAAGTAATAATCATGCGCCACTTCGCTGATTTAAGTTTCAAAGAAATTTCTGCACTTACTAACTGCAGCATCAATACTGCATTGGGAAGAATGCGTTATGGTTTAATTAACCTGCGCAAAATGATGACTGAAAAACAAATTGCATTATAATATTAAATTGTTCTTTAACCCCCAAAGAAAAAGCCTCATCTTAAAGACGAGGCTTTTTTATATGCTACTTTTTATTGTAGAAAGTTTCTGCTCCACATTTAAGCCATTCTAAGTATTCCTTTTCATCGGGTACATAACCCGCAGGATGAGTCAACAATTCCTCATTTGTATTAATAAGGGCATACCATGGCTGAGCATTATTTTTAAAATTCTCCGTTTCAAAAGTTGCCCACTTATCCCCCACCGTTATAATTTCTTTTTGCAAGCCGTCTTTTGTAGTATAAGTAAATTGGTCTGCAACAGGTAATTCTTTTTTATCATCCACATACAACGAAACAATAATGTATTTTTCTAATAATAAATTATAGACCGCAGGATCGGTCCATACATTCTCCTCCATACGACGGCAATTTACACAGGCGTATCCCGTAAAATCCAGCAGGATTGGCTTATTCTGTTCTTTTGCCATTTTTAATCCCTGTTCATAATCTTTCGTACAGTTTAATGAAAGGATACAATCCGAATTTTTATGATAAATACTGTAATATAATGGTGGCGGAAACCCACTGATCAAAGAAAGATTTGCCCATTTTGTATTGGTTACACCCGGCACCAGGTAAAGGGTAAATAAACCGGTAACAATTCCCAATAACAATCTTAAACGGGGAAGTTTTTTCATAGGAGAATCATGCTTAAAACTGATCACTCCCAACAGGTATAAAGTTAAGCACGCAAATACCAATACCCAGATTCCAATAAAAATCTCCCTTTTCAATAAACCCCAATGCATCACCAAATCGGCATTTGAAAGAAATTTAAAAGCCAAAGCCAGTTCTATAAATCCTAAAACCACTTTAACGGTATTTAACCATCCTCCCGATTTTGGCAACGAACTCAGCAGGTTTGGAAACAACGCAAACAACGCAAAAGGTAAAGCCAAGGCAAGGCCAAATCCTGCCATACCAGAAGTTAGCTGCATAGCTCCTCCGTCGGCAGATAAAGAGCCTGCCAGCAAGGACCCAAGGATTGGACCAGTACATGAAAAGGAAACCAGTGCAAGTGTTAATGCCATAAAAAAGATACCAATAATGTTACCGGCTCCCGCTTTGCTATCGGCACCACTGCTCATGCTGCCAGGTAATGTAATCTCATAAAATCCAAAAAAGGATAATGCAAATACAATAAAGATTACAAAAAAGAAAATATTCAGGTAAACATTGGTAGAAATATTATTTAATATTTCCGGATTTAAACTATCCAGAAAATGAAAAGGCAAACTGAGTAAAACATAAATAAAGAAGATAAAAAAGCCATAGAGAAAAGCGTTGCGAATACCAGCCTTTCTATTGGTTGCTTTCTTGGTAAAAAAAGATACCGTTAATGGAATCATTGGAAATACACAAGGAGTTAGTAGTGCTACCAGCCCACCCAAAAAACCCAAGGCAAACAGGGTAATCAGTCCTTTTGATTTTGTATCGCTTGATGCTGCAGAAGAAGAAGCCACTTTACAATCTGATAATGGCTTTTCAAGATTAATGGTTGAAATTAATATCCTGCTATTCACTTTAGCGACAGCTCCGGCTTCTACTGGTAAAGAAATATTTTGTTCTTCCGGAATAAAATTTTCTGTGTCGGCAACTTCATAAGTAAGATGCAATTTCACAGCCGCAGGTGCTGCTCCAGAAATTGTAACCGGCAATTTTACTTCTATATTATCTGAAATAATTTTTTTTGAATTTGTAAAGATGGGATCTGCATAATCTTTTAGCGTTGAAAGAATTTGTAAAGTACCCTGCTTTACTGCCTCATCTTTAATATTGATGGTTAAACCACTTAACCCATCTGCTTCATCTTTTGCATAAATATGAAAGCCTTTTTTAATCTGACCCTTTAAAAGAATCTCATAATTGCTATCTGCAATTTTAGTAATACTGCTTGTCCAGCTAATATTACTGCTATCCTGCGCTGAGGCCGAAAAGAAAAAAAAGGATAAAACAAGTGTCCTGATAATTGAAAAATGTAAATGCATCGAAAAATTGGTTTTATAAAAAAATCCCGATTCAATCGGGATTAAAAGAATATTTGAAAATTTATTTTCCACCTATTTTAACTGTAAAAGGAACCTCTTTTGGAGGAAGGCATTTATGGTCATTACATACCATAAAATTTACACTTCCTTTTACCACAGTAGTAACCGCAGATTTTAATTTTATCCTTTGTACAAAACTTACTTTACTGCTGTAAAACTTAAGTACCGATTTAAAATTTTCATCATACTGCTTTTCCAATTTTCCTTCTTCCTTTGTTTTCCCTTCAAAACTTACCAAAGGGTTTTTACCAAAAGTTAACGATGTTGGTTCAGGACCATCTCCAGCCTCCTGCGCATATATATGCCAGTGTGGGTCTAATGTAGCTGTTACATAAATGTCATACACTTTATCAGATACCTTTTTGGCAGTGTAAGACCATTTTACCGGATTCTCAATTTGTGCAGACACTGCAGCAACAATAAAAAAAGACAGGATGGCGAGGTATATTTTTTTCATTTTTGTATTTGTTTAATGCAAATCTAAATCACTTGCACAGTATTGTCTGTTAATAGATGTTAATAAAATTATTAAGAAAGGCCAAACAGTGTCTTAAACACTATTTTACCATCAATATTGTGCAAACTTTCGCTACAGGCTCTTTCCGGATGAGGCATCATTCCAAAAACATTTTTCCCTTCGTTACAAATTCCTGCAATATTTAAAACAGTACCATTAGGATTACTTTCTTCATTTATGTCTCCACCCTCTGAGCAATAACGGTAAATTACCTGGTTATTAGCTTCTAACTGTTGCAACACTTCATCGCTGGCATAATACCTTCCTTCGCCATGAGCAATGGGTATTTTTAAAGCTCCATCATCCCCATTTTTTATAAATACATTTTTGCAAATAAATTTTTGATTGGCATTGCGAAGCAAAACACCTGGCAAAAGGCCACTTTCGCATAAAATTTGGAATCCATTACATACACCCAATACCTTGCCGCCCCTATTGGCAAATTCTATCACACTTTGCATCATTGGACTAAAGCGTGCTATGGCCCCGCAACGCAGGTAATCACCATAACTAAAACCACCCGGCAATACAATACAGTCGTCTGTAGTAAACATGCTAATGTCCTTATCCTTATGCCACAAAGGAATCACTTCCTGTTTCAAATCATTTTGCAAGGCATCTATCATATCCCTGTCGCAATTAGAACCCGGAAAAACAACAACACCAAATTTCATATGAATCTGTTTTAGTATAGAACGGCAAAAGTACAACTACAAGCCGAATTTATTTTATGAAATAAGATAACCCAATGATAAGAGCCACCATTCCCCAATGTATTATGGTAGGAAACCACTTTCTATCCGGATAAAAGAGCGCACTGCCAGTAATAAGCGAAACAGGTACCGCCATTAAAATCCAACTGCTAAAGCTGTGGCCAGCATTTACAAATGGAATAAAAGCAGCTACCAGCAGGTATAAATAGAGCAACTGCCAGCTTTTGCGGGTTTGAACTATTTGCCGGCGTATATTAAACTGAATAAAATATACTCCAAAAAGTATAGCTAAAGAAACCAATATGATGGCAGCCATTGCCCATTGGAAGTTTACAAAAATGGGCGTAGATATTAAAGCTCCCGGATAATGAAAGCTATTCCACTGATTAGAAAGAAACAACCATGCAGCAAAAAAATAAAAGGGGGTTGTAATGCCCAGCAAACCAATCAACCATTCATTTAATTTAAACGGACGTGTTATCCCAATCCCTACAATAAATAATAAAGTAAATAGAATAGCCGGATAGTATATAAAACAACTTATGCCAATAGCAAGCCCAAGGTTATAAATAGTAGTTTTTGCGGAATTATTATTGTGCAACGTACAAAGCCTTGCCCAAACCCAAACGATTATCGTATTTACTATTAAAGCGGCCGATAAAGCAAACCATTCGCCAAACAAGGTTGTGATGAGCAGGTAAGCCATACCCGTCAAATAATTGGGCTTTTGCAGCATCCGCTGGTCATTAACCGTTTTATTAAAAATGATGGCCTGAATAAATATCAATAAAAAACTAATGATGGAAAATATGATTGGAAACCCCGAGAATGTTCCCTTCATCCATAAAATAAATGAACTATACAATGGCCCGTCTGAGCTTTGCAGCTTTGGCAATACCGGATGCAGGAATAGGAAAAATTTTATAACGATGCCATATAGCAACAGGAAAAAATTATTAGAAGGGCTATTTGATTTAAAAATGCCTGTCACTATTGATTTGTATTAAGTAAAATAATATTTAATAGACTTTGCAAAAATGAGCAAATAAACAGAATGTAAGAAATTTAAGAACTTCCAATCTTTATTCTCAAAAATCAACTCTTGCGAAACAGATATTTCCTCTATAAACACAAGGCACAATCATTTGTTTTGCGCCCACCTGTTTGGCCAGCCTTGGCATAAACTGGTAACCCGATTCTCTGCTTTTTAAAGTAGGATAACGATATAGCTTACCGTAGGTAGATATACTTTGGTTGCTGATGATCTGGGAATTCCTTTCCTTTTCTATGTAGAGAAAATTAATTTCTGCTCCGGCATTTAAAATACCATAAGATAAAAAACCATCGTTATCATCATCTGTCTGGCTTTTTAATATCACATTGCTCCAACTGGGTTTTAATGTACTGTCTATACTAAGGATCAGGATATTGTCATAATAATACCTGGTACTCCTTGTATTATTGTATGTGTTAAACCGATTGTACCTGTAATACGGGTTATTCCAATAATAATAATCGTTGGTAACGGAATAAGGATTGCCATATAGATAATCCCATCGGTTCCAGCTATTGTTATTACCCATTGTTTGGGTTGAATAATCTTCTGCTACTAAAACATACCCTCCATCTCTTTTTACAAAAGTATTTTTTAAAAATAAATTATCAAATGCAAAACGGTATTGTCCCGTACTGGTAAATTTAACCCTTAAAGAATCATCAAAACGGTTGAACCTGGTTTTAACTGAATCGGTTTGTTTGCTCATTAGTGCCGAAAAAATACCTTCAATACTTTCTGTCCTTTTTTCCTGGTAATAAAAGGAATTGATGATATAATTGTTATTGCGGTTATCAATTTTTATTTGTACCCCATCTATAAATTTTTTCTCCAGGTTAATGGCTGTAGACCTAAACAAATTTGATTTTGCCTTATTGGTAATTACTTCGAGCTCACTGATATTTTCTCTTGAATTGGGTTTGGTTTCCTTCGTAAAAAAAATTGTACCATCGTTGGCTATTTGAAATGGGCTGTACAACTCCCTCCTTTCGTTAAAAGGTATAACAGAACGGGTGCTATCCTGTAATTGCAACTCAGGATTATACAATTTGGTTACCACATGCAGTTTTTCATTTTTCTCATGCATTTTATAAATAAGAATATTCTTTTTATCCTCGCTGTAAATGGTACTGTAAATATCTGCACCCGATATCATACCCACCCTTGTTGTATCGATATTGATAATATTTCCCAGCTGCTGCCCGTTGGCATCCATCTTTACTGCATCGCAATAAACAACTGTATTTTTTTTGTACTGGTATACCATTACAAAATATCCGGGATAGGTTATAAAGTCTACATTCAATACTTTTTCGGGCAAAAATTTTATACGCTCATTTCTCAATTCTTTCATGTCTTTATCAAAAACCTGTAGGATACTTTTCCAGCTTATATTTTTAAAAACAAGAAAATTAGCCCCTACTTTCCCCAGAATTTCAAAATTAGCTTCACTGGCACTTTCATTGTGCACTACGGAATAGGTAATATTTTGTGCTGTGGCAATATTTGTTGCTATCATTAATACAACTGAACAAAGTACCTTGCTAAAACGTTTCATGCGCTAATACATTTGGATAAATTTACGTAGAAATTTAGTTGCACATTAGTATTAATTAGTTAAAAAAGGGTTGTTTCATTTAGCAATCCATCATTATAGATACATTTATATCATGCAAACCATTTTAATTACTGGCGGAACCGGCCTTGTTGGAAAAGCTTTGAGCAAATATTTATTATCAAAAGGATATAAAGTAATTGTACTTACAAGAGCTATTCCTATCTCTAATTGTAATCCTGCTTTACAATACGCTTTATGGGATGTAAAAAAACAAACGATGGATCTGGCTGCTTTAAAAGCTGCCGATTACATCATTCACCTGGCAGGAGCAGGCGTTGTTGATAAAAAATGGACAGAAGCCTATAAAAAAGAAATTGAAGAAAGCAGAACGCAGAGCAGTAAATTAATAGTGAATAGCCTAAAGGAAAATCCTCATACAGTAAAAGCCATTGTGAGTTCTTCGGCCATTGGATGGTATGGTGCAGACAACCAGGAAGGATTTGCATTTACCGAACAGGATCCTGCCGATGACAGTTTCCTTGGGCGCACCTGCCAATTATGGGAAGATAGTATTGATCCTGCTGCTGCATTAGGCATCAGGGTTTGTAAATTAAGAACCGGTATTGTATTAAGTAATGATGGCGGTGCACTGGCAGAATTTAAAAAACCAATACAGATGGGTGTAGCCGGCATTTTAGGAAACGGAAAACAAATCGTTAGCTGGATACATATAGAAGACCTGTGCAGAATGTTTTTATACGCAATAGAAAACCAGGCTTTGCAAGGCAGCTATAATGCTGTGGCACCATCGCCAGTAACGAATAAAGAACTTACACTAAAGCTGGCTAGAAAAATGAGAAGTGCTTTTTATATTCCCATACATGTTCCGGTTTTTATATTAAAAATGATGATGGGAACCAGAAGTATTGAAGTGTTAAAAAGCACTACAGTAAGTTGTTCTAAAATAAAACAAGAAGGATTTACCTATTTATATCCCAGCATTGATGCTGCTTTAAATGAGCTTTGTGAAAAACAACTTCCTGTTACAAATCCGACTTCATAAATCTTCTTCTGCTAAACCAGATAAAAAAGAACAGATAGATGATAACAAATCCTATTACCACCCAATAGTAATCGGTAGGTAAAGCAGACTTAGCCATAGACTTTAATGGATTATCCGGAAATGTAAGTAGCCCATCAGAAGCATTCATAGGAAGATAATCGCCCATGCTTCCAAGGTCAATACCATGATCGGACCTTAATTTCATACTCCATACATCCAGTAATTGAGAGATAATATTCTCTGCACCCAAATAAATAAAATAAAGGCCAATAGCAAATCCGGTGCGTCTAATAAGAACAGAAACCAATACAGCAACCATATTGTAAGAAAAAGATTTCAGGAAAAAATATCCCACATGATCAAATCCATTGAGAGAGAAATCTGTTCCAGAAAACAACGCAAAAACCGAAGCTGTGATTAACACAAGCAAAGTGCACAATACAGAAATAATTAAAGCCATTGCCATTTTCACTTCTATAAATTCCTGCCTGCTCCAGCCATCAATAATATTTTGCCTGCTTGTTCTAAAACTAAATTCATTGGTTATTAAAATGATAATCAGCAATGCCGGTAGAATCAATAAAAATCCCGTAGCATAACTGGTCGTTTGCCATGTATTGCTGAAACTGTAAGGATTAAATGATGATACTAATCCGGCTGTATTGATGTTGCCAATTATATTTTTGTTTACACTAAAAACAATATAGTTGGTGAGCACTACGCCCACAATAAAAAATATACTAAGTATTTTAAATGCACCGTAGTGTTTTATTTTAAGCCATTCTATTTTTAATAAAGATCGCATATTTAATATTTTCGGGATGGTGGTAATGTTTAGTTGGTAAGTTCGAAAAATTTACTTTCCAGACTTTTCTTTTTCATATGAAGATGATTTAAAGTAAGGCCTTTGTTAAAACAAAAAGAATTAATAGCATCCAGTTTCACCTGCCCCTGAGGATAATATAGCTGAATGGTTCCATCATCTTTTGTCTTTTTAGTATACCCTTGCATCTCATTTAAAACAGTATCCAGTTGATCTATATTTTCTGCTGCCAGTTCAACAATGTCTTCATGTACAAATATTTCGTTTACATTTCCGGAAGCTTTGAGATCCCCCTGTTTTAGAATGGCCACATGCGTACAAACTTTCTCTACCTCGTCCAACAGGTGACTGGCCATTATGATAGTCTTACCCTGTTGTGATAATTTTTTAATCAGCGAACGAATTTCTGCAATACCAACCGGATCTAATCCATTAGTAGGCTCATCAAAAACAAGTACATCCGGATTTCCCAGCAACGCGGCTCCTATAGCAAGGCGCTGCTTCATACCTAGTGAATAAGAACTAAAAGGAGAGTTTTTTCTTTGTGTAAGATTTACCACTTCCAGCACACGGTCTATATCATCCTCGCCCCTTCCTTTGATGGCCGCAGTAATATTTAAATTTTGCACAGCACTCAGATAATGATAAAAATTAGGCGTCTCAAGCAAAGTGCCAATTTTTTTGCGGTGAGCATCATTGGGTTCTTCATCAAAAAGTTTATACCCGCCACCAGAGGCTTTTAGTACGCTCATCACAATACCCAGCAAAGTAGTTTTACCACTTCCATTGGGGCCTAAAATACCAAAAACACTGCCTGCAGGTACGGAAAAACTAATTCCCTTTAGGGCCTTTATAGCTCCGTAATTTTTTGAAAGATTTTCTACGCTTAGTATAGCCATTGTTTCATATTATAATAATGCTTCAAGGTAGCAGAAATTATGCTGCTTGAAAAAAAATAAATTATAAATGGTATCAGAATGATTGCGGTTTATTATGTAATTCAGACTCATACAATAGCGGCCCGCATTATTTTTATGTTAAAAGGAAATTTATTTTATCCCAAGTGTGATTCATTAGCAACTTATTTGTTTATTTGCCCCAAATATATTTTCAACTAAAACCAATAATCCATGCAAAACAGCAATTATCTGGACAATGTCTTTTATCCGTACGATTTCAGTTTTAAAATTGGCACCATTCACAATGATTTTATTGCCAAAGATGCAACTGGTATTACCAAGGCTTTTGTTAAACAAAAACTTTTTAAATTTAAAGAGCACGTAGAAGTTTTTTCTGATGAAACCCGTTCCGAAATACTATTTGATATCAGGGCTAACAAGTGGCTAGACTTTAATACTACTTATTCTTTTACCAATGCATCAGGCGAGAACGTAGGCAGACTTGCACGAAAAGGCTGGCGTTCTATATGGAAAGCTTCTTATGAATTGTATGACGAAAGGGACCAACAGGATCTTGTAATAAATGAAAAAAATGCTTGGGTAAAAGTGATGGATGCTGTATTAAGCGAAATTCCTGTTCTCGGAATTTTTACCGGTTATCTTTTCAACCCAAGTTATACTGTAAAAAGACCTGATGGCACATTAGTAGCCACTTTTACTAAACAACCTTCTTTTTTTGGGCGTAAATTTAAATTAACGCAGGATGCTGCTTTTGAAGCAGGAGAAGAACAACGCATACAGTTGGGATTAATGATGATGGCTCTATTGGAAAGAAGAAGAGGATAATTTTTTCAAATTATATATAATAAAAATGCTGTTTTTAAAAAACAGCATTTTTATTATATCAGCAAATGGGTTGTAATTAATTTCTCAATGGTTTCCCTGATTTTAAAATACTCTGAATTCTTTCCAGCGTTTTCTTCTCTGCCGTAAGACTCAAAAATGCATCTCTTTCAAGGTCGAGCAAGTATTGCTCACTTACGAGGGTTTGCTCACTTAAATCACCGCCGCACATAACATAAGCCAATTTTTTTGCCACAGTTACATCATGATCTGTTGCATAATTACCACGCCACATTCCGTTAATACCTGCATGCATGGCACCTAATGCCGAACGGCCCAATACTTTAATATCATTCCGTTGTACAGGCATTACATAACCATCTTCATACATATTGATTACTGCCTGTTTAGCTTCTGCAATCCTACGACCCGGATTTAAACAGATAGCATCTATTCCTTTGCGGTAGATTCCCAGTTCAAACGCCTCGTGTGCAGAAGTGGCTACTTTAGCTGTAGCAATGGTTAAGAACCGGTTTTGCAACGTAATCGTTTCCGGTTCTCCGTTATGCAATTCATCCGATGCCCGCAATACAAATTCTTTGGTACCACCACCTCCGGGTATAACACCAATGCCCACTTCTACAAGTCCGGTATATGTTTCTGCAGAAGCCACTACCTTATCGGCATGCAAACATATTTCACAACCTCCGCCCAATGCTAGGCCATGAGGCGCCAACACAACAGGTATAGAAGAATAACGAACCCGCATCATTGTATTCTGAAACATTCTGATTGCCATATCAATCTCATCATAATCCTGCTCAATGGCGAGCATAAAAATCATCCCCACATTGGCCCCCGCACTAAAATTGGTTCCCTCATTAGCAATAACCAACCCTTTGTATTTATCCTCTGCAAGTGAAATTGATTTTTGTATTCCTTCCAGCACTTCACCTCCAATGCTCCCCATTTTTGTATACCATTCCAATCCCAACACATCCTCCCCTAAATGATAGGTTCTGCAGGCGCTGTTTTTCCAAACGGTTTCATTGGCAAAATTTTTCATTACTATGAAAGCTTCCCCTCCAGGCATTGCTTTATAGGTCTTACTAACAACGTCATAGTATAAACGTTTGCCATTTTCTACTTTATAAAAAGATTTAACACCCGATGCTATCATTTCGTCTACCCATCCGGCAACCGTATATCCGGCAGCTTTCATTGCTTCTGCTGTTTTAGCCACACCAATGGTATCCCAACTTTCAAATGCGCCGATTTCCCATCCAAAACCAGCCATCATTGCATCATCAACTCTGTATACTTCATCACTAATTTCGGGAATACGGTGAGAGATATAAGAGAATAAGGCATAATGAAACTGGCGGTAAAATTCACCTGCTTTATCTGTACCAGCCACCAATACCTTTAATCTTGAATGAAGATCTTCTATGGGTTTTGCTGTTTCTAATGTTGCAAATTTTGGTTTTTTACGAGGCTCATATTCCATTGTTTGCAGGTTGAGCACCTGTATATCTTTAGCACCATCTGCTCCTTTAACTTTTTTAAAAAATCCCTGGCTGGTCTTATCACCCAGCCAGTTGTTTTCAATTATTTTATTTAACCAAGCTGGAATATTAAACAGTGCTTTGGCTTCATCATTTGGACAATTTTCATAAACACCCTTTGCCACTTTTACTAGGGTATCTATCCCTACCACATCCGCAGTTCTGAAGGTTGCAGATTTTGGCCGGCCTATAACCGGGCCTGTTAAAGCATCAATTTCATCTATGCTTAACTGAAGTTTTTCCATGGTATTCATAATGGCCATCATACCAAATACGCCAATACGGTTGGCTATAAATGCAGGTGTATCTTTTGCCAATACAGTAGTTTTCCCTAAATACAAATCGCCATAGTTCATTAAAAAATCTATTACTTCTGGATCGGTATGGGGCGTTGGTATAATTTCCAGCAAGCGCAAATACCTTGGTGGATTAAAGAAGTGAGTGCCGCAAAAGTGTTTTTTAAAATCCTCCGTTCTTCCTTCTGCCATCATATGAATGGGAATACCCGAAGTATTTGATGTGATTAAGGTTCCGGGCTTACGAAATTTTTCCACTTCTGTAAAAACAGATTGTTTGATATCCAGTCTTTCTACCACCACTTCAATGATCCAGTCTGCGTTGGCAATATCCTTCATATTATCTGTAAAGTTGCCGGTGGTAATTTTCTTAATAACCTCTTTATGATAAACCGGTGAGGGATTGGATTTTATTGCTGCAGCTAAAGCATCATTTACGATTTTATTTTTTTCTGCAGGCTTTGCATCTGCCGCAAGATCTTTGGGCGCTATATCAAGTAATAATACTTGTAATCCTATTCCTGCAAAATGACAGGCGATGCGACTACCCATTACTCCACTACCTAAAACGGCAACTTTTTTTATAGTTCTCTTTGACATGGCAAAAAATTAGTTAGTTAAACAACTATTTTTAAAAACCGAAGTTAGTATAATATTGTTATCGGAAAAACAAAAGCCGGTTTAAAACAAAATTTGTTTTCAAACTGGCAGTTTTAGTGCTTTCTAAATTTTACTCTACAAAATATTCTTTACCATTTGAAGTGATATATCAAAGCTTACCGCCAAATGTTTTAACTATTAAATAGCCTGATCCGGGCACCACTTTTATATCAGTGTATTTTGGCGCCATCAATCTGCGGTCGGTATAATAATAACCACGAAAATTATTTTTTTCGTAAGGAAAAATTCATTTTTGCCGTCATAAACAATATCCGAATAGCCTATTGGTAATAAGTAATTGTTTTCTGAATCTTTTATAAAGGTCTTACCCTCTTTTGTTAGAATAATAAGTTATCTCCGCCGGGGTATGTATATCCGTTGAGAACAGGATTGCATTGCAAATCCTATTATAACTGCGATTAATAAAATTTTGTATTCATTTAAGTACTGTTTGATATACTATTTAAACAGGCAAAGCCTTCTCCAAATTATCATTTCAAAAAATCATATTATGAATCAGAATAAAATCAGGGATGTAGCACCACTTTTACATGGTCGTCACTCATTAGAATTTTATTGAAGGAGTTTGATACCAGACTGATGGTACTATTATCTGTCCAGGTAAGAATAGGGTAATGGGGGAAGTATTTCTTCAATACGGGATATTGAAAATAGTAACCCGATAAAGCTGAAACCTTGTATTTTTTTAGTACGCCACTTATCGTATCCAATTGTATAATTAATTCCTTTTCGTCTATCCTGTAAGGATTAAAAAAACGAATATAATAACTGGTAAAAAAACCACTATCACAAAAAGATTGAAGGTATTGAGGGGAACTGGATTCTATAATCAATTTATTCTGCAGATTATATTGTTTACTTAATGTAGATAAATATTGTAATGATTGCCCTTCATTGCTTGCCGACAAATTCTTAAAGTCTAACCAAATGGAAGCTTTTAAATTTCTGTTTTTATAAACTTCCATTAGAGAATTTATATCCAGTTCTGTTTTAAAGGCAGAGTCATGATAAACCTGAAAGGTATTTTTAATTGTATCAAAATATACATCCATCTCAATGCCGGCTGTCTCTGAAGGTATTTTTTCTATCCTGGAAAGCGTATTCACCGCTTTTATCCATTCTTTACTATTAACCTTCAATGGCCGATCGCAGGGCAAATAATTTTGAGGGATACGTTTATTTGTAAAAGAATCGGGTAGCAAAACTCTGGTAATTCCCTTGTGCAAAAAAATATCCAAAGCCAGGCATAGTAGCAGAATGATCGCCGACAGCGTATATTTGTTTAAAAGAAATTTATTTTTCTTCATTTATAAGATGAACTTTTTATTATCACTAAGAATAATTGCTGCGAAAGAAAAGCCTGCGCTGCTATTTTTATTAAAGCTACTCATTTTAGGATGCGTTTTAAAATGTATCTTCTTTTTTTATAACTACAATATTTCCAATGGCTGGTCTATTCATAAACCAACCGATATTTGGCCAATACTAAAATGGTCACTATTATATGACTTTTTTAGTATCTCTCTTATAAATGCACCGCTGCTGTTTTTTGTTTTTATTACAGGAAAATACCTGCATAAAAAAATAATCAGCAATACACTTTGCTTATTTTTTGCAATCCTCAACAGTACGGCAATTTTACTTAATTCTATTGACATTTTTTATTTCCGTTTTCACCGGCAAAGGGCTGATGCCGATATACTCTATGTTTTGCGAAACCCTTTTGAAAATGGAACAATCACTGTTTATCTGATCATACTGACAATTATACTATTTGGGATAGTTATATTTTGGCTTACCAGCAAAAGCATTGCAGCTATTTTAAAAACAGCTTCAACAGGCAACTCTTTCAAACTGACCAATAGTATACTTATTCTTTTTTTAATCCTATTTTTTTTAACAGGCAATAAAAAACAATTACCCTCATACCCGCTAACACAATTGGATGCTGTACAACTACCCCTTGTACAAAACTCTTTTCACAGCTTTATCTATTCACTTTATCGAAGAAATGAAACCGCCATTCCTGACAACAACTATTTAGCTCCTGATTTAAAGGAATCATTATTTTCTCTTCACAAAAAAAACAATGCTATTGATTCCCCAAAAAATGTAGTACTGTTTATTATGGAAAGTGTACCATTAGATTTTTTTGATAGTAGCAGCTCTTATAAAGTAAAAATGCCTTTTCTGGATAACCTTGTAACCAAAAGTACTTTCTTCAGAAATGCTTTTAGCTATTCTTACAACTCAAATAAGGGTATTACTGCAATACTTGCCGGAATCCCTACTATTACAGATATTCCCTTGTACCATTCTAATTTCACTTCTATCAACAGAACTTCCATTGGCAAGGCTTTGGCAAAAAACAACTATAGTTCTGCATTTTTTATTGGAGACAATTATGATGATTTTGGATTTGCTAAATGCTGCAAATGGCTGGGCATTCAACAATATTATTGCATGAAAGATATTCCTAACAACCGTGATATGGAAAAACACAGCATGGGGTTGCATGATGAATATGTATTAAATTTTATGCAAAACAAACTGGGTGAAACAACAGAGCCATTTTTCGCTGTACAGTATAATATTTCTACTCATTATCCAAATGATATCCCTAAAACATTCAAAGAAAAATATCCTACTACAAACATATCAGCCCCAATGAAAACGATGCAATACTACAATGATTGCCTTGAAAATTTCTTTACGGACGCTGCAACAAAACCTTGGTACAAGAACACTGTTTTCATTTTTTGCTCTGACCATTGGGCTCAACCTAATTATGAAAATATCAAAATAGATGAAGTGGAAAGTTTCAGAATCCCATTATTTATTTATGACCCATCTATAAAAAAGGGTAAAATTATTTCTGAAAGAGTGAGCCAACTAGACATTCTAAACACCGTGCTACACTATGGAAATATTAATGATACAATTATAAGTTATGGAGAAAACCTGCAGGACTCGAACCTTCATAAAAACCGAACAGTATTTACCAAAATAAACAATGCCGTTTATCAGGCGATTAATAATGATTATGTTTTGGGATTTAATGCAATTGAGGGGAAAGCAATTTACTGTTATGAATATAAAAAAGATATCCCTAGAAAAAACAATCTGCTCTTGCAACATTTCTCTCCTGCAATAGACAGTATCATTTTAGAAACTAAAGCCTTTTTACAGACAGCAACCAATCATTACAAAATGAAACGTAATCTTTGATATTTTATAAACAAAAAAGTCATTTCAGTATTTTCGAAATGACTTTTTTGTTTATTGTTATTTTAAATTGAAATTGACTCAACTAACCCCACTCCCGTTTGCAACGGCTTCATCAGGATTTACAAATCTTAATTTACCATTGGCATCTTCAGCCATTAATATCATTCCGTTGCTTTCTATTCCTCTCATTTTTCTTGGAGCAAGGTTTGTAACCACGGTTACCTGTTTACCTATAATCGTAACTGGATCAAAATGCAATGCAATACCACTTACAATAGTCCTTTTTTCAAAACCAAGATCTATTTCCAACTTCAACAACTTGTCTGCCTTTTCTACTTTTTCGGCAGAGAGTATGGTGCCTACTTTTAAATCGATTTTTGCAAAATCATCAAATTGGATTTCCGGCTTTACTGCTATTTCAACATTTTCTGCGGCCTGCTTTTCATTTTCTTTTGCGTTGCTGTTTTCCATTTTTAATCTTTCGCTTTTAATCTTTAATTTTTCTACCTGCTCGGCTACTTCGGTATCATCAATTTTTCTGAATAACAACTCTGGTGGTCTTAAAGAATAACCAACGCTCAACAGTTTTGTTTTCCCTGCATTTTCCCAATCCAGCATTTTATCTACCACCTTCATCAAATTGCATAATTTTTTTGCTGCAAAAGGAAGGAAGGGATTGATTAAAATAGCAAGATTAGCAGTTGTCTGTAAACAAATATGCAGACAATTGTCAATAATTTTTTGTGCTTCAGCAGTAGGTTTTCCATCTTCACCAACTTGCTTGGCCACTATCCATGGCTCTTTTTTCTGCATATATTTATTGGCAGCATCTGAGAGCATGATTACTTCAAATAATGCATCTCTAAATTTGTAGCCCTCAATTAAATTTTCAACAACAGGTTTTGTTTTTACAATAGCGTCCAGCATTTCACTGTCTATATCATCAATGATATCTGTATGAAAGGGCGGCACTTTACCATTGCAAAGTTTATGCATTAGTACAAATGTGCGATTCACAAAATTGCCAAACTTGCCTACAATATCGCTGTTCACAGCTTCCTGAAAACCCTTCCAGGTAAATTCACTGTCCTTTGTTTCTGGGGCAATATTGGTGAGGTAATAACGCAGTGCATCCACCATCTGATCGCCACCATTTTCTTTTTTTACAAAATCGTTGATATAGTCGTCCATTTCAATACTCCACCCACGGCTGGTACTCATCTTGTCACCTTCCAGATTCATAAACTCATTACTGGGCACATTTTCCGGCAAAATATTACCATGTAGTTTAAGCATTACCGGAAATATGATACAATGGAAAACAATATTATCCTTGCCGATAAAATGAACGAGTTTGGTGTCTTTATCCTGCCAATAAGGTTTCCAGTCTTTGTCATTATCCAATGCCCATTGTTTCGTTGCACTTATATACCCTATTGGAGCATCAAACCATACATAAAGTACTTTACCTTCTCCGCCGGGAGCAGGCACTTTAACACCCCATTCCAAATCTCTTGTTACGGCTCTTGGTAGTAAACCTCCTTCAATCCACCCCTTGCACTGTCCAACCACATTGGCCTTCCAGTCTTCTTTATGATCTTCGAGTATCCATTTACGTAAGAAGTCCTCATGTTTGTTTAATGGAAGATACCAATGAGTGGTTGCTCTTTTTACAGGAGCATTTCCACTTAAGGTACTTCTTGGATTGATTAGTTGTTCCGGACTTAATGATGTACCGCATTTTTCGCACTGATCGCCGTAAGCACTGTCATTACTGCAAACCGGGCAAGTACCAATGATATATCGATCCGCCAGAAATGTTTTTGCTTCCTCATCATAATACTGCTCCGTTTCTTTTTGTTCCAGATCGCCGTTATTATTGAGTGCAGTAAAAAACTCCTGTGCTGTTTCATGATGAATTGGCTCAGATGTACGATGGTATATATCAAAAGAAATACCCAGATCGGCCATATTGCTTTTCAGCATTGCATGGTATTTATCTACGATAGCCCTGGGAGTTGTATTTTCTTTCATGGCCTGAATGGTAATAGCTGCGCCATGTTCATCGCTGCCACACACATAAACTACATCCCTTTTTTGTGCACGCAGGTAACGTACATATACATCCGCAGGCAGATATGCTCCAGCAAGGTGTCCGATATGTTTAGGCCCATTCGCATAAGGCAGGGCCGATGTGATAAGGTATCTTTTTGGTTCGTTTGTCATGTCTATTTTTGTTGCCACTTTAATTTCATTCTAAAGTATTTTCCATGTAAAAGTGCAAAGGTAAATACATATATTACATAGAATGCTTGTTTTGCAATTCTTTGCTGCTTTGCGTGAAACCCTGCAAAAATATCAAATGAATCGTCAATACCGAAATTTGAGTAAATTCATACCATGAAGCGTAAAGATTTCTTATCATCTATCATACCAGCCGCAGTATCTATAAATGCTATTTCGCTTAATTTAGAGGAAACATTAAGAAATACCGGAATCCCACCTTACCTCAAACCAGGCGACAGCATTGGAATTACAAGCCCTGCCGGATACATAACTCTGGAAGAAATTCAACCAGCCCTTATCAAACTCAAAGAATGGGGTTTTAATGTACTTATAGGTAATACCATTGGTAAAAGAGATTTTAGTTTTGGGGGGTCTGATGCAGAAAGGCTAACAGACCTACAACAAATGCTGGATGATAAAAATATTAAAGCAATCCTTTGTGCTCGTGGCGGATATGGCGCTGTAAGAATAATAGACAAAATAGACTTCTCCTATTTTAAAAAACATCCTAAATGGATCATAGGATTTAGTGATATAACGGTGTTGCATAGCCATATCAACAGAAATAGCCATGTTGCAACGATTCATTCTAAAATGTGCAACAGTTTTCCAACAGACTGGAATCTTGCAGAAGCCATTCAAAGAGAAACCATTGAAAGTATCCGACAATGCCTTGTTGGAGAAAAAATGCAATATCAAACCATTCCAAATTCCAATAATAGGGTAGGTAAAACAACTGGAGAATTGGTTGGAGGAAATTTAAAAACACTAGAAAGTCTAGCAGGAAGTTGCAGCGACATCAATACAAAAAACAAAATTCTTTTTGTGGAAGACACGGGCGAATACCTTTATAGCATCGATCGTATGTTTTGGAATTTAAAAAGAAGTGGCAAACTTTCTGAATTGAAAGGGCTCATTATTGGAGGATTTAAAATTAAAAAAGATGATGCTGGCGAAGAATATGGAAAAACGCTGGAAGAAATTGTATTAGAAAAAGTAAAGGAATTTAATTACCCAGTATGTTTTGATTTTCCTGTAGGCCACCAAAGAAATAATTATGCACTTAAATGTGGTATAAAACATCAGCTTCTAATAACAGAAAATGCAGTCAGCTTAATGGAAATTAATTAACCAAGGCTGACTGCATTTAAAATATATGCTGTTAAATTCTATCTTATTAAAATACTTGTCCCTTTTTCATAAACCGGCAGTTTAGTTACAGGATGAACATAGCTGAGTTGCCACACATAAGTACCAGAGGCAGAATCTACTCCTTTAAAAGTACCATCCCAACCCATTACAGGATTACTGGTTGAAAAAATTAATTGCCCAAAACGATTGTAAACTCTTAATAAAAAATTGGTTGCTAGTTCAGCATTGATAGCTTTTAATTTATCATTTACACCATCCCCATTGGGTGTAAATGCTCCTGGTACTTTAATCAAACAATTATCCAACACTTTTATAAATACTTCATCCTGCCCCAAACAACCATTATTGTTTATAGCAAGTTGATAAGTATAAGAAGTTGGCCCTGAAATAATTTGAGCACTGGCGGCACCTGTATTCCATAAGTAGGTATAACCACTTGTTGATTGTACTCCTAACGGAACTGTTATACCCGGACAAAATATCTGATCTTCGCCAAGACTAAATACAGGCACTTTGTATACCTGTGTTGATGCGCTTGATGTTATTGTACCACAAAATTTATCCATCGCATCAAGGCTTATGTTATAACTGCCCTGACTGGCATAACTAAAACTAAAATTTGTCTGATTTTGAGCTGTAACTGCATTCCCATTATTCCAGGTGTAGTTGCTGATATTACCCTGAAGTTGTGCAGTAAGTAAAACTGTTTCTGCAGTACAATATTTAGTATTTAGCCCGGTAAAACTAATCACCGGAATAGGAGTTACAAATACCTGTTTTGTAGCTGTATCCACACAGCCATGATTATTGGTTGCAATTAAATGAACTGTATATAAATTACTCACTGCGTAGGAATGTGCAGGAGCTGTTTGTCCTATAAACTGCGTATTGTCTCCAAACTGCCACTGAAATTGCAAATTATTTCCAGTAGAATTATTAGTAAAATTCAATGCTGTATTCCTGCAGATTGTATCAGCGCTCTGTGTAAAATCAGCATTAAAGGCATTGTCCAGTGTGAATGACCTTAACAATGTGTCGCTGCACAAACCATTAGAAACAATCAATTGAATTGTGGCTGTAACAGTAGATACAGGAAATGTATGTGATGTAGTTTGACCCGTAGCAGAAGTACCATCACTAAAATTCCATATCCATGAATTGATGCCGTTTCCCCCTGGATGCGTTACCACTATTGTATCCTTCACACAACCAAATTTTACCTGATCTGTAAATATTGCAGAAGGACTGCCCAACACATTAAATGAAATAGTCTCTGATGTATTTTGTGATGCAAAGCAAGTATCTGAAACACTATCCCCATCTGCTCCTGCTGCATTATGTAAAATATAATTTCCGAAAACATTGATGGGCTGCGATAATTGTAACAGTACCCAATTGGTAAATCCATTGCTGCAGGTCACATCTGTTGTAACAGCTGTAATTGTTACTGCAGTGGGACCTGTGATTAAAAATTCAGAACCATTTGCATTTACACTATTACAATTGATGGGTTTGCTATAAAAAACTTTAATGACAGAAGGGCTACATTTATTGTATTGTAAAGAATCATACACAGGAGTCGGCGCCTGAGTTGTAGTAAAAGGTTTAATAATGTTTACAGGAACAAAAACAGCGCAACTATCGCTGACCGTATTACCATCTGAACCATTATTAATATTTAAATTAAAATTACCGGCTGGTAAGTTTCCCGAAAGAGTAAGTATAATCTGGCTAGTAGTCCCATTACTGATACAGCTACTCGAAATTCCAGTAACAGTAAGTATTCCGGGCGTTATTGAAAATTCAGATCCATTTGCAGTTAAAGAATTACAAGCAATTGACTTATCAAAATTCAGAACTATTTTAAAGGGTTTGCATTCATCAAAAACAACAGACTGAATGGCTGGTGCTGTAGTTGTTTGATTAATAACAAAAGGGAAATTATATCCTGTTAGCAATGAGGCTCCGCATGTATCTGTGAATGTATTTCCATCTGACCCATTATTAACAATCAGTTGATAATTGCCAAAAGTTAAAGGATTTTGTAAAACCACTTGAATCGTATCCGTATATAGTGCTCCGGTTGTGCAGTTTGAAATAACACTTGTTATCATATTGCCGGCAAGAGTAAATTCAGAACCAGTGCCGGTAATGGTGCTACATAAGACTGGATTGCTTAATGCTACTTTTAAAATAGTGGGGGTACAACCTGAATAAGAAATACTATTAATAGCCAATGGGTTTAGAGCCGGAACTGTAAACGGAAACGATGTTGCAGCAGGCATTGCTTCCTGACATACATCTATTAAAGTATTTAAGTCAGTACCATTATTGACAACGAGTTGGTAATTACCTGGAGGAATAGGACTTTGTAACGCAATCGTCAATTGGTTCAAAGCATTATTACCATTGGTGCATGCAGAAGTAACACCTGTGATAACATGTGTGCCATTGGTTATGGTAAATTCGGAGCCTGCTGAAGTTAAACTGCTGCATAAAACATCTTCCGAAAAAGTAACTTTCAGAAGGGATGTATTACAACCCACTATTGCAACATTGGTAATGGCCGGAGGCTGGTTATTAGTTAATATGGCGGTTCCGCCTGTAAAAATTAGATTATATCCTAATCCTGAATTTGACCAATTCGTTACCATTAATAAATAATCTTTGCCTGCAACAATAGTAGGCATTTGGTTAAACTGAGAACCAGCAGCTCCCCCGGAGCAATGAACATCTAATGTCCCAGTTGGTGTACATCCCGTAGCACCAGTAATCCCACTTAAATTTAACGATATTCCCAAATTGGTTGTGAGTACATCCTGGGGCTGATGGCCAGTAATATCCATCAATTGCCAGTCATAATCATCAGACCCTGATGCCGGAGAAATCAGAAATCCTAATGAGCCCGTTTGATAACAATGAAACCTATACCACATAGAATTGCTGGATGTTACAGGATCTGAACCACAAGCTCCCACTGGCAGGTCAGGTCCCGAACAGGAAGGGACATTAGCTTGTGGAAACGTGAGTACCCCACATACCGCAATACCAGTTTGCGGTGTCATACCCGGATTAGAACATACTTGGGCATTTACTGTTAAGAATGAAAATAAAATCAATACTAAAAATGTAAAAAATCTCATACGTTCGGCGTTAATTATGGTTTTCTGAACAACGCCAGGGCTCTGTTCAGTTAATTTTAAAATAAAACATCGGGCAAGCTCAAACGAGCGGAAGATTTAATAGCTTTATTCAAGATATAAAGTAAATATAAGAAAATTATGACTGTTCCTTCTTACCTCAAAAAAGGCGATACTATTGGCCTTACCTGCCCTGCGGGTTACATGGCAGCAGAAAAAGCACAAACTTGTATAAAAACCCTGCAGTCATGGGGATATGAGGTAATGGTAGGTAAGACACTAGGTAGTGACTCAGAAAATTATTTTAGTGGTACGGATGAAGAAAGAGCAGATGAATTACAGGCTATGATGGATGATCCTTCTATCAATGCCATTTTGTTTGGCCGGGGTGGTTATGGCATGGGGCGTATAATAGATCAACTGAACTTTAAAAAATTCAAAAAACATCCAAAATGGCTGATTGGCTTTAGTGATATAACGGTCATGCATACTCATTTATTCAGCCGTTATAAAATTGCTTCGCTGCATGCGCCCATGGCCGCCGCTTTTAATGATGGCGGTTCCGAAAATGAATTTGTAGAATCGCTGCGCAAAGCTTTAAAAGGTAACAAAGGAAATTATTCTTGTAGCCCACATGTAAATAATAAACAGGGATCTGCTACCGGTAAAATAATAGGAGGCAATCTTGCATTATTGGCAAACGTAATAGGAACCCCTTCCGACTTTAGTACAAAAAACAATATTCTTTTTATTGAGGATATCGGCGAATATTTATACAGTGTAGATCGGATGCTGCATCAGCTTAAAAGAAGTGGAAAGCTGGATGATATCAGCGGACTAATTTTGGGCGGCTTTACAGAAATGAAAGATACCGAACGTCCTTTTGGGAAAACGATGGATGAAATTTTGCAAGAAATAAGTGCTGATCTGGACATTCCTGTCTGTTTTAATTTTCCCGTTAGCCACGACACAGAAAATGTTGCCCTAAAAGTGGGTGTAACTTATAACCTGATTGTGGGTTCAAAAAAAGTGACCCTCAAAGAATTGTAACTAGAACGACAATAAAGAATCCATCGATTTTTGATAAATAGCAGATTCGCTGAGATTATTATGCGAGCCTTCTGGAATTTTTATAAATACATCAGCAGGTTTTAAACACGCTTTTAATCTTATTCCCGAACGATAAGGCACAACCCAATCACCCGTACCATGAAAAATTGTTACAGGCACTTTTACTTCCTGTAAAAATTCATACGTTGGTAAATTATAATTACTCATTACAGAGGCTGGATACATAAAAGCATACGTACCAAACAGAGAAGGAATACTGTAATAAGGTGTTTCTAAAATAAGCATTTCGCAATTTTTGGCGGATGCCGCATATGTTGCAATTGCGGTTCCCAGTGATTTGCCGTAGATAATTAAACGATCATTGCCATATTTTTGGCTTGCCATTTTTTGCAATTCAAATGCAATACTATATAATTTTTTTTCTGTTATTTCTCCTGTACTTTTCCCAAATCCGGGATAATCAGGCATCCAAACTTCATAACCATGCTTAGTAAATGTTGTTACAAATGGAGCATAATGTTTTACATTTTCCATATTCCCGTGAAAATACAGTACCACTCCTTTTCTTACCGTATCTGCAGGAAAAAATTTGATCATGTTTAGGGTATCCGTATTATTAAAGGGAATGTTCAGTTCTTCGAAAGGTTGTTTAAAATCAAAAACATAATTGCGCTCTAATTTCTTCGGATGAAATAAAATATATTCCTGCAGATAATACAAAGCAATACCAATACTGCAGTAAACAAGTACAAAATATTTTATCCAATTAAATATTTTTTTTCTATTCATAGTAAAACGCAAGGTAAGTTTTTATAAAATGAGTTTTTTAAGAAGCTCGTTTTGATTTATTCAGAACAAATTAATACTGCAGAATATCCCTGATAAAATTATGATACTCGTTAAAAGTAGGCAGGTTATTATGTCCGCCCCCATGTATTCTTATCAGGGTAATTTTTCTGGGACTTAATGACTGTAATTTTTCACTGTTACTAATAGGTATGAGCCAGTCTTTAGTACCATGAAGTATATAAGTATGGCAATTTACATGTTTGATCCATTTGTCAGTTCGCAAGTGAAAGCGTAATAAAAACCGGATTGGCAGGATTGGCAAAAACCGTTCGATGGCTTTTGTAAAACTAAAATAAGGCGCATCCAAAATAAGGTACCTTGGTTTATTGTCGCTGGCTATTTTTGCAGCAAAACCGCTTCCAAGACTTCTGCCATAAACAATTATGTGATGCTCTGTATATTGAACGGCAAGGGTATCATACACAAATTGCATGTCATTGAGCATCTCATGTTCGCTGCGTTTACCGGTGCTTTTTCCAAAGCCTCTATAATCTACCAGTACTACATCATATTGATACCTAAAAAAATCTTTTGCGTATTTTGCCCATCCCTTTATACTGCGGCTATTGCCATGAAAATACAAGATTAACCCAAGGGGTTTATCCACAGTAAAATGTAGCCCATTAATGCTTACTCCTGGTGCTACATCAAAAAATAGTTCTTTAAATGGAACGTCGTATTTGTATTGAAAATTAGCGTTTAACTTTTCGGGCTTAAAAATAAAACGCTCCTGAACAAAGTATACAATTGCAATAAGAACTGCATAACCAATGATAATATAAAGTAGTGTAGTATTCAATCGTTTTAAAATATTCTTTCAAGATAAACATTTTAAAATAATCGCAGAAAAGCAGTATCCAATAAAAAAGAATACTTAATATAAAAAATAGCTTACTTAATTATTTTTTTCCACTCATCCATACCTCCACTTAGGTTCATAATATTTTGATAATGGAATTTTTGTTCCAACCGCTGAATAACCAAACCACTACGAATACCCTTTTGGCAATAAAATATTACTAGTTTGTTTTTGGGAATTTTTTCAAGTTGTTTAAAAATATTAGGCATCGGAATTAACAATCCTCCGATATTAAAATTTTCATGTTCCCAAGGCTCTCTTACATCTATCAATAAAATATCTTCTTTGTCCGTAATTTTTTGATGTAGCGCCTTCGCATCAATTGACTCCATTGATTCAATTCTTTAAAAAATATGATAACAGAAAGTAAATTTATAAACTAAAAATCTATCTATTTCTTATTCCTGATCTTCCTCCTCATTAGCATAGATCCTGTTGAGTTTTAATGTACTTACAGGGGCTACAACCAATGGGAATTTTTCTACAGATACATTACTTTGCTCTAGTCCAAAACTCCGCTCTTCGCTTACGCCCATTTCTTTAACAAAGAAATAAAGTTTCATAATTATTTCTTCGAAGAAAGGCAGCTCATTATCCTGACTAAGGAATTTTTCCATCACAATAAATTTAAAATCACCTACCATATTATTCCGCTGCTGACTTTCATAGCGACTCATAATATTTACTTCCCTGTTAGCCACAAGATCTTCCACTACTTTTTTGAACATCATGTTTAATCTTGGTTGCATTCGGAAACCAAGCCTGAATTCTACCCTGATAATATCATTTGGTATAATATGCTCAACAGTATATTCACAGGTATAAGGATCATCTAATGTATCTACGTGAACAAACCAGTAAATATCTGCACGTTTAGGCATACCACTAAGTATGCTGTACATAATTTTATGCTCAATCTCTTTGTGATTATTTGCACTTGTTAGATAAACCAAGTGAGTTGCATATTTAGGTACTGATGCATCATTACTTAGTTCTTCCATTTTGGGAACATACTCCTCAATGCGAACAAATTCAACATAACGATTCTTAATTTTTCTTGCTCTAAACCATACATACATTATTGTGAAGAGACCGCCCCCTACAACAAGGGTAACAAAACCACCGTGAGGAAATTTATCAAGATTGGCTAATAAAAAACTGATCTCAATGCCTATATATACAAAAAGGAAGAGCCATATAAACACGGGCCTAATTCTCCTTGATACCATATAATTGGAAAACAAAATAGTTGTAGCCAACATACAAAGTGTAATCGCAAGCCCGTATGCAGCTTCCATTGCACCGGATGAACGGAAATACAATACAATACCACAGCATCCAAAAAACAATAAAAAATTAATGCCTGGAATAAAAATTTGGCCTTTTGCCTCACTTGGAAATTTAATCCTCATTTTTGGCCATAAATTCAAACGAATAGCTTCACTTATCAAAGTGAAGGAACCGCTAATTAATGCCTGACTGGCAATAATAGCTGCGACAGTAGCGATGATAATTCCTGACATTAAAAACCATTGCGGCATAATACCATAAAAAGGGTTTTGCATTTCTACTGCCCCAGGAAACTTTGCCATAAAAGTCGTGTTCTTTAAAAGATCAGCATTGGCATAAATAATACCTTTATGATTTAAAAGATAGGCACCCTGCCCTAGGTAATTAAGAATTAGGCAACTTTTTACAGCAATCCATGATATTCTGATATTTCCACGCCCGCAGTGCCCCAAATCACTATACAATGCTTCTGCTCCTGTGGTACATAAAAATACTGCTCCCAATATCCAGAACCCTTCAGGATAGAATGCAAGCAACTTAAAAGCATAATAAGGATTAAACGCTTTTAGTACACTCCAATCTGCAGACATATGTGTAATTCCTAACACGGCCAACATTACAAACCAAACACACATTACAGGTCCAAACATTTTTCCAATAGAGTTTGTCCCAAACTGTTGCATAAAAAACAAGAGTGCCAATATGCATAACACAATAATAATAATAGTGTTTTGTGTAATATCTGCAAACACAGGAATATTATGCAACCCTTCAATAGCAGATGTAATTGAGATTGGTGGAGTAATCATACCATCTGCCAGTAGTGCTGCGCCCCCCAACATTGCTGGGATTACCAACCATTTTTTTTGTCTTCTAACCAAAGTATAAAGAGAAAAAATTCCACCTTCTCCCTTGTTGTCTGCCTTAAGAGTTAGAATTACATACTTCAGTGTTGTTTGCAAGGTTAGCGTCCATATGATACAAGACAACCCTCCAATAATTAATAAATCTTCAATGGGTTTACCGTTAATAATTGCGCTAAAAACGTAAAGCGGTGAGGTACCTATGTCTCCGTAAATAATGCCGAGGGCGATCAATAAACCTGCTGCCGAAACTTTGTTGATGTGTTTTGCCACTAAGATGAGTTTTCTGTAACGCCTTAAAAATTGAAAAAGGCCTCACAAATGTAGATTGAAATCTAATATAAAAACAAAAGTTTTAATCATAAGATTGCAGAAAACCATCTTTACTCGCCAAAAAAGAAAATTAATGTCTCAACAAAAACAAAACTGGTAAATAAAATCGGCGGCTCCATGCTTTTTCTGAATGGTCTGCACCAGGAAATTCTTTGGTAACCCAATTTTTGGGACCAAACCCTTTTTGTTTCAAAATACTATCTGCCATCTGCTGAAATGGCTTATACATTGAATCTAATGTAGCACTACCATAATCAAAATAAATACGATGCGTATTTGGTGATGGTAGGTGCTTTCCGATGTAATTCATAAAAGCAGCAGGTATAGGATTATTTTCTACCGTAAAAATTCCGGGCCAATGAGTAGATAGACAGGCGGCTCCGCCAAAAACATCCGGATACTCACAAATGGCATATAAAGATATTAATCCTCCCATACTGGAACCTGCTACAAAAGTATTTGATTGATCTTTCAAAGTTGAAAAACTGCTATCTATAAACGGCTTTAATTCTTTTACCAGAAATTTTAGATAATTGTCAGACTTTAGGGTATCGGTTTTAAAAATGGATTCGCCATTTTTTCTATTGGCTTTAAATATGGAATCCTGTTGTACGGTAGCTAAAGATTCAAACGGTCTTTGTGGAAAATATTCCAAATGACGAAGAGCAGCTGCATTCCAAATACCCACCACTATACATTCCCTTATCTTATTTTCAGATATCAGTTTACCCATTGTTTCATCAACACCCCACTCCTGTCGGTTCCACATAATAGTACTGTCATACAAAGACCCTCCATCGTGCATATAAAGAACAGCATATTTTTTTGACGGAGAATAATCCTCAGGTAACCACACATCTATATTTCGGGGCACTATATATTTAGAAGAAAAATTTTCGAATCGCTGAATCTTACCATTCGACACTTTGGGAATTTGTGCTTCCATCTGAATGGTAAACGAACAAGATATAAAAAACAGAAATATATTTTTTAACCCTATCATCATAAATAATTTTATACTTTTCTAATAAAGATGTTTCGCCAATCATCTGATCTGCAATTCTTCCCATGCAGTGGTTCCATCTTTTTCTCTTTTAAATTCAATGTCGTTGCTGCTAAGTATTACAATTTCGGCTGTAGTGTAAATTTTATTTCCTTCTGATAAATGTCCGCCAATGGTTTTGCCTGTACTATCGCTAATGCTGATATGAATATGGCTCCCATTTATAGAAACTGTGCCTGTTAAACTTACGATCTCAAAATGACCAATCCCACTGCTATTATCTGGTTGGTTGGCAAAACGAATATTGTAATCAGTAAGGCTTCCTGCACACGTACTAATCCATCCTGCTTTAATCTGTTTTTCATTTACAAGTTTTTGAATCTCCTGTTTAAGATCCTGGCCAGGTTTTAATCGAAATGCATGAACAGTTGTTGATGGCATAAGTTGAGTTGTTTTACAGGATGAAAAAATTAGCATCATACTCATTATAAAAAAAAGAAACAGGCTTCTATTTACCGTATTTAATAAAGTTGATATAAATTTTAGCGCTTTACTGTTTAATTTTCTTTTGGAGCTATCAATAAAAATATTTGTTGTCATAATTATATTATTCAAAATTCAATAGAATTGAGTCATATCAAGCTAATGAATTGTTTCAAATTTTGCTACATATTTTCGTTTGCACGTTGCCAAGGTACCCCATTGCTTTTATGAAACCTAATTGGATTTAGTAAAATATTCTATTAAACAAAAGAGGTTAGATATTACCTGCTAGTAAAATCTAACCTCTCCAAATTTTGTAATTATTATCTGAATTTTGTAACTAAGAATTGTTACAATTAATTTTATGATTAAACATTTCTGTTTTTATAAAAACGGATTACCCCATTTCACATTTGAGTACACATTAGTGCCTGTAAGTGTTTTCAAAAAAGCAATCACAGCGTTTACTTCGGTAGCGTTTAAATGTAATTGCTGCCCAAATCCATTTGGCCTTAATCTTGGATCTAGTCTGGTATTGCCTGGGGCAATATTAATAGTGCCATAGTGTCCTATAACTGTTTGCAAAGTTGCCAATGCTCCGGTGTGCATCATCGGCGAATTTGGAGTACCATTAGCATTGGCCAAGTCTCTTAAACTGGCAGAGCGGGTGTTAGTGATATCGATTCCCGTACCATTTAAAACACCAATGATTCCATTATTTCGGGTATTGGGATCAATGTCAAACTCGGGTGCTTTATGACAGGCGCCGCATCCTAAACCTCCGCTAATCCTGTTGCCGGTAGCATCAAAAACTGCAGGCGAAAGAAATAAATCTTTTCCGGTATTTTCCTGTGCAGTAAAATTGGGGAAATTTTGCCCATCGTTGTTTACGAGTAATCGACCTGCATCATATTTAGCATCAAAAGACTGAATACTTCTGATAAACTGAGCCATACATTCCTGCATCCGTGCTTCAGTAATATTCACATCGCCGTAAACAAACTTAAATAATTCTTTATAGTACTCAATTGCTTTTAACTTGGTAATTAGTGACTCAAGGTTAGGCCTTCCACTTAAGCCGCTAAATCCCATTTCGGCATGATCCTGAATGGGTTTCGTAGTCTGTTCTTCCAATGAAGCAACTCTCTCATCCCAGAAAAAATTGGTTTCTGCTGCAAACCTTGCATTAATTAATCTCATTGAATGCCGGCCGGTAATTCCTCCGCTAACTCCTTTACTAGCAAGTGCTGTATCGCTAAATGCAAATTGTTGTTTATGACAACTAGCACAGGCCACTGTATTGTCGATGCTTAAATTTTTATCATAAAAAAGTACCCTGCCCAGTGTGGCTTTACTATTGGTTATAATATTAGTTCCGGTATTATCTTTTGTTATATAGGTTGGTATATTCTGGTTGCTATAATTGGCCAAATTATCAGGATCGATATTGGTTCCGAAAGCCGCTTTTATAGCCGCATACAGTTTAACAGGCTGAATTGCAGAATCGCTCTTAGAACAATATTGAAAGAATAATACCGAAAAAAGTAACCCTACTATAACTTTTGATTTGTTATGCATGTATTGTTGGTTTTGGCTTCAGACCTCTAAATAAAGATAAGGTTTAATGGCAAAGCATAAATTCTGCAAGGCACTAAATTGTTTAACTGTTAATACATACAACTTTATATAGTATTTACAATTATTGCCCGGCGTAAATATCATAGGCATACCTCAAAATCATAAGCATCACAATGATTAGAAAAAAGACCCTCACAAAACTGTTACCTTTTTTTAGCGCTAGCCTTGAACCAATTAAGTTTCCGGCAATATTGCACAGCCCCATTAGTATGGCTAGTTCTAGTAAGTATTTTCCATGACTGATAAAAACAACCAAAGCTGCAATATTGGTCATACAGTTAATAACTTTTGAATAAGCCGATGCTTCTACAAATTCAAAACCAAGAAGCATTACAAAACCTAATACAAAAAAACTACCGGTTCCTGGGCCGAAAAAACCATCATAAAAGCCAACTACGAGTCCCATAAGTGAGCCCCATATTAACTGTTGTCGAAATGAAATATGTTTTGTTTTTACAGAGCCAAGGTCTTTTTTAAGAAATGTATAGACTGCTATTAAAATGAGAATAATTAAGATAACAGGTTTTAAAGCATTTACATTAATATGGCTCACTACTCTTGCCCCTGCAAAAGATGCTGCTCCTGCACAGGCTCCAATAACCAACAAAAGTTTATAATTAAATTTTATTCTTCTTGAATATTGGAAAGCTGCCATACTGGTTCCTGCCAAAGAAGCAATTTTTGTTGTGCCAAACAGCACCGGCAAGGGTGAATTAGGAAAATTGATGAGTAGTGCTGGCAATTGAATTAAACCACCACCACCAATTACAGAGTCCACAAATCCAGCGGCAAAGGATAAAACAATTAAAGAAATAATGGCCAGAACACTATAATCTGTAAAAATAGTCAAGATGTACATTTAATTTTTTTATCTTTCGTACAGAGGTTTTGTGTAAAGTTAAATGTATCCATCAATTCTTTAGCAGGAATTGCTTTACTCAGAAAGATTTTAAAATTATTTTAAATCAAAATAACACCCACCATGAAAAAATTATTAAACCCCGAATGGAAAATAAATTTATCAATATTGTTGCTGTTGCTGTTTATAAACTTAATCAGTATAGCGCAGGATAGCAGCAGCGCCCCTATTTCAAGTACAGCCGAAAATACCAATGAACAAAACAATATCTGGTATTCGGAGACATGGGTTTGGATGTCGGGTGCAGCAATTTCTATTTTAGTAATTATTGCATTAGTCAGGATTGTTACAAACAGGAAGCATAGTAAGTAGGGATCATTAAATTCTGATGTTAAAATAAAAGGCAATCATATATGCCTCTTTAGTTAGAGTTACCTAGCCAACTTTAACACAAAGCCCCTTTCTGTTAAGAAAGGGGCCACAAACAAACTGTAATTACAAACACAACTTTGAAGCATTGCCGTTTGGCATGCCAATATTTTAATCGGGCTTTTTCCCGTCTAAGAAGCTGTTAATAGTGCTAATTTCTGCTTGGTTGTTATCATCTGATTTTACAGTATAGTTGCTGTAAAAACTTTCTACATCTGCAATCTGGTTGTGCATTTCCATATTGCGGCGAAGGTAAGCCGGCACCGTTTCAAACTCATTGTTAGGATCGGCTGCGTTAATATTGAATGACAAATTACGCAGTTTTGCAATTCGTTCCGTAGCCCGGCGCCTTAATTCTTCTGTTTCGTCCTGCATCGCAGGCTCCTCAACAGTCGACATCATGATGGACTGAGTTTGTTTTACAATTGGCTCTTCCTCCGCCGCTTTGTTGGAATCTTTAACTACCAGTTGCATTTCAATAACAGGTTCGTCTTCCTGCACCGGTTTATGCAAAGGCAGTGGTTCCTCGGTTAGATTGGATTTAGGAATGAATGGCTTCGCTTCAGCGTAAATCTGCTTTGGCTTTGCCAGGAATCCCCCCGACGAAAGGGGCATTCCGTTATTGCTAGCGTCTTTATTATTTGAATTATTTTGGCTGTTAACCGGTTGTTCTAAATTGCTGGTAGGTTTCTGAAGAGGTATTGGGATTGTTGTTTCGGTAAGATCAAACTCTATTACTGGGCTTTTACTTGACGCCGAAGATATTTCAAAATATTCAGGAGCTTCATCCAAATTTTCCACAGTATTTTTACTAAGTATTTCTTCTACCAAATTTTCAATAATTGCCGGCTCGCTCAGCACTGGCATTAAAGGATCTGCTATGATACTTTCTTCTGCTATTACAACTTCTTCTTCTTCTACTGCTGCTTTTATATTATTGTTTACTTCATTTATTTGATCTTCAATCAGGTCAAACTGCAATGTTGGCTGCTGAGAAATAACATGGGCAGTCTTTGGCATCTCAAGCTCCATCATTATCTTTTCTGATTTAGCATCAGTTGGAATGCTGTCATTTTTTTGTTTAGGGAATGGATCCTTATGCTCAAAACCTGTTGCAATAAGTGTGATACTTATTTCACTACCCAACGTATTGTCGTAACCCAAACCTAAAATAACATCAGTATCCTCACCTGCCTGACTCAATAAATAATTCTGAATAATTTCAACTTCATCCATGGTAAACTCATGCTCACCTTCTGCAGAATTGATATTGATTAGAATCCATTTTGCTCCACGGATATCATTATCGTTCAGCAATGGAGAATTTAATGCATTTTCTATTGCATGTTGTGCCCTTTCTTCACCTTCAGCAGATGCACTACCTAAAATCGCAACTCCACCATTACTCATTACAGTACAAACATCCGCAAAATCGACATTTATCTGGCCAGTACTGTTGATTACATCCGTAATACATTTTGCTGCTGTAGCCAATACATTATCTGCCTTTGCAAATGCTTCTTTCATTTTTAAATTACCAAACTGGTGACGAAGTTTATCATTACTAATCACCAGCAATGTATCTACATGACTTTTCAGTAACATGATACCTTCTTCGGCCTGTGCAATACGTTTTTTCCCTTCATATGCAAATGGTGTGGTTACAATACCCACAGTAAGTATCCCTAAGTCTTTACAAATTTTTGCAAGGATAGGAGCTCCACCTGTTCCCGTTCCACCACCCATACCAGCAGTAATGAATGCCATTTTGGTATTTACTTCCAGGATACGTTTTATTTCTTCCAGACTTTCTTCAGTTGCCTGTCTTCCAATTACAGGATTGGCGCCTGCACCCAAACCTTGGGTAAGATGTGGCCCCAACTGTATCTTATTGGGAACCCGACTCTGTGCAATTGCCTGAGCATCTGTATTGCATATTATAAAGTTTACGCCTTCTATATTTTGCGCAAACATGTGGTTTACTGCATTGCTTCCTCCGCCGCCCACACCTATAACTTTGATGATGGAGGATTGGTCCTTTGGCAAATCAAAATGAATCATGTTTGTATATTTTGTGTTAGTAAGTATTGTATTTATTTTTTCCTTGTTGTTAATGTGATTGTCGTTCTAACATCTCTTTATTCAATTTAACTACTATTGTTCTCCCTATTCTTTTATTTCGCATTCTCCTTTGCTCTTTTAAAACTTTGTATCTTCTTCTTCTTTAAACAATTCAATCAGATTTGTTTTAAATTTATCCATAAAACCATGTAATGTTTTGCGTGGCTTTATTTTAATGTTTGCTTCCTCTATTTCAACCTCTTCAACTGGCTGCTCTGCCTGTTTAGAAAGATCTACTCTGGTAAAATTGGGCGCCATTTGTTTATTCTTGTTCTCATAATCATTGTAACCTTTTAAAATCAAACCAATACAAGTACTGTACATTGGCTTAGCCAGTTCGTCTATATGTCCACCACTTAGATGTTCGTTAGGGAAACCAATTCTAGCATTTAATCCCGTAACATATTCTGTTAATTGGATCAGATGTTTTAATTGAGAGCCGCCACCTGTAAGAATTACACCCCCATTGAGCATACGGTTATCCAATCCTACCTGTTTTAAATGATAGGTTACAAAATCCATAATCTCACTCATACGTGCTTGTATGATATTTGCCAGGTTCTTAACCGAAATTTCTTTTGGAGCCATACCACGCAATCCTGGAATAGTGATAAAAGCATTTGCTTTAGCCTCATCACTCAATGCACTTCCAAATTGTATTTTCATTTGCTCAGCCTGTGTTTTCAAAACACCCAAACCAGTTTTAATATCATTGGTAATATTTTCACCACCAAAAGGAATAACCGCTGTATGTTTTAAAATGCCTTCATAAAAAACAGCAAGGTCAGTAGTTCCTCCACCAATATCTACTATAGCTACTCCGGCTTCCAAATCCTGATCGCACATCACTGCTGCTGCGGAAGCCAGTGGTTGCAATACCAGATCCTTTGTAACCAATCCAGATTTTTCTACACTACGATTAATGTTACGAATAGCATTCTTGTCGCCTGTAATAATATGAAAATTGGCTCCCACTTTTACGCCACTGTAACCAATAGGGTTTGGTATATTTTGAAAATTATCTACGGTAAACTCTTGTGGAATAACATCAATAATTTTATCTCCTGCTGGAATATATGTACGATACTGATCTGCCACCAACCTGTCTATTTCTACCTGTGTAATTTCGTCATCTAAATTTTGGCGAACGATATCTCCTCTTGTTTGGAGACTTTTGATATGGTGGCCTGCTATACCAACATATACTTCGTTGATGACTAAATTAGGATTGGAAGCATAACAGTTTTCAAGAGCTGTTTGAATTGCTTTGATAGTTTGGTCAATGTTAAGCACCATACCATGCTGCACTCCATTACTATTAGCTCGTCCAAAACCGAGTATTTCTAGTTTGCCGAATTCATTTTTACGACCGGCAATCGCTGCTATTTTTGTAGTCCCGATATCTAATCCAACAATAATGGGTTGTTCCTGAATCATAGTTGTAAGTTTAGTGTTTGTTTGTTTATATGTGTTTGTTTGTGTTGTGTCTTTTTAATTTTTCCTGGTCATTGCTTTTAAACATCATTTAATAGCATTTCTAATTCATTTTTAAACATTCAATTACATCCGCAACATTTCTAAAATCTCTAATTCATCACTGCCTTAGGCTTTTGTACAGGAGGCTTTACTACCGGTATTTTTTTAGGTGCTGCTGTATTTTTAAAATCTTGCTTCAATGGTTGTACAATTTTATTTCCGGGGTTTGTTGATGCTGCAGCAGGCATTTCTATATTTCCTGTTGCTTGCTCCGGCTCATCTTCTCTTTGCACAGACTGCTGAATCATTGTGCTATCTGTTGTTGGCCGCTCTATAGTCTGTGTAAAAAATTGCATAGAGTCTGCAGCTTGCATTGCCGATCTTTCTGCAATAATCTGCATAATCTGTAAAGCTCGCAGAGAATCAGAAGACTTATCAGCGGCATCCTTAATTTTAGCAACAATCTGGTTTTTATATTGCAGGTTAATTACACTGTATTTGCTCCAGCCTGCAGTTGTAATTACAGATTTGTAAAACAAACGCAGCTTATTTAATTTTTCAGAAACATCTTCAGCATTTCCAAAAACTATCAATTGATTTCCAATTTTAGGAATCAGTTCAAAATTATTTTGTGCAGTAATGTCTACCTGGTCGATCATAGCCATTAAAAAACTATCCGCCTGCAGGGCTAAACTCAGTTCCTTCACACTTGTCAAAAGAACGGTGTCTGCCTTTGATAAAAAACCTGGATTATGCTCAAATCCTGTAAACATCGGCAACCTTGCAGAAAATTTTTCGCTAAGTGGCAAAACCATCAAACTGCTGTCTATATAAAAACTTGCTCCACTTTTTGAAAATATTCTTGCCACTGGCTCCCGTTCATCTACTGACACTCTAAGCAAATCATTATTATCAAAGAATAATTCTGCATTTTTTATCCAAACATTTTTTTCAAGATTACTTTCAATAGCACCAAGATTAAATGCATTCAATGTTTTCCCTTTAGGAATTCCGCCTGCAAAATTTTTAACAATACTGAGTACATCTGCCTTGTCAATAAAAAAATTATTACTAACACCACTGATTTCTATTTCTATGCCTTTACAGATTTTTTCATTCTTACTCCTTACAGCTGCTACCAGTAACACAACACCACTCACCCCTATGAATAACCACAGGATGGTAAATAATATTTTTTTGATACTTAATTTAGGCCTGTTCACTTTCTGTTATTTATACTTTTTTTTATTGGCTCTACAAGTGTGTCAATATCTCCTGCTCCACTTGTAATAAATAGTTCCACTTTATTTTCTTTTACCCATTCCAGTAATACTTCTTTTTCCTTTATTGAATTATGACTACCGGCCATTTTATCCAAAATCAATTGACTACTCACACCCGGCACAGGCAATTCCCTGGCAGGGTATATTGGCAACAAAATAGTTTCATCTGAAAGACTTAGCACTTCTGCAAAACCATCTGCAAGATCTTTTGTACGACTAAACAGGTGTGGCTGAAATACCACTGTACATTTTTTTGTCGGAAACAATTCTTTTGCGCCATTAATCAATGCTCTCAATTCTTCGGGATGATGTGCATAATCATCGATCATTACCACGTCTTCACTTTTGATGATATATTCAAATCTTCTTTTCACTCCAGCGAATGAGGCTACTGCTTTTTTAATTTTAAGTTCATCAATATTAAGATATGCTGCAACAGCAATGGCTGCAATCGCATTTTCAATATTATGTTGACCGCCCATGTTCAATTCCACATCCTTAATAACCCTATCGCTTATAACAACATCAAAAAAATAACTGCCGTTTTTTATAGTTACTTGTGTTGCATAAATATCAGCTCCAGTATCATTGGCTGCGTAAGTCATTTTATTCGTCGCTACAAAATCACCAGCCCTTATTAATCCTTTTTTGCTAATAAGCAATCCTCCTGCTTTAATCTTTTTTGTAAATGCTACAAATGCATCCTGCATATTTTCTTCTGTGCCATAAATATCCAAGTGATCCGCATCCATAGACGTAATCACTGCTACATCCGGAGTTAATTTTAAAAAGCTACGGTCATATTCATCAGCTTCTGCTACACATACATTTTTCTCACTACCCCAAAAATTACTGTTATAATTACTTGCAATTCCACCTAAAAAAGCATTACAACCATAACCACTATCTCTTAAAATATGAGCAACCATAGCACTGGTGGTTGTTTTGCCATGAGTTCCAGCTACACAAATATTAAAATTACGTTTGGTAACTAACCCCAATACATCACTGCGTTTTAGCAAACTATAATGATTATCTCTGTAATAATTTAGTTCGGCATGAGATGCAGGAATAGCAGGCGTATACACTACAATTTTTGCCTCTTTGTCAATGAGCTGTACATTATCTTCATAATGTATTTGCATTCCTTCTTTTTCTAATTGCCGTGTGAGGGTTGTAGCCGTTTTATCATATCCGCTTACTTTAACACCCTTACTGTTAAAATATCTTGCCAATGCACTCATTCCAATACCACCAATTCCTAGAAAGTAAACTGACCCCTCCAGACTTTCCCCTGAAGCCGAATCATTTACTGCTGATGGTATTTTATTAAGTGCTGTCATTTAATTAACTGCAATACTTTTATTTTTTATTTAGTTTGAACTATTACTTAAAATTTCCAAAATCTCTTCAGCAATTTTAACGTCAGCATCGGTCACTGCGAACTTTGCTATATTTTCCTTCAACCTGTTCTGCAATAGAATATCCTTTGAAAGTTCTATTACAGAAGGAACCAGCATTTCTAACGCTTCATTATCCAAAATCATTTTTGCAGCCTGCTTATTTACCAAAGTTTTTGCATTTGCTGTTTGATGATCTTCTGCTGCAAAAGGGTAAGGAACAAATAAAACCGGCTTTTTTACCACGCACAATTCTGCAATTGCCATTGCACCACTTCTGCTTATAACTATATCTGCCGCAGCATATGCATATTCCATTTGTGTTATAAAATCACTTACAAAAACATAGTCCTTACCAACTGCCCGACCTATCGCTTTTTCTTTGTAAGGCTTTCCTGTTTGCCAAATCAATTGCAAATTATTTTGTCCAAACAAATCAAAATCTTTATCAATGGCTTCATTAATACTTTTTGCCCCCAAACTTCCTCCAATACTTAAAACCACTTTTTTGCCAGCGCTTAATCCAAAAAAAATCAACGCTTCATCTTTTGACAATTTGCTTGCTACAATACTTTGCCTTACCGGGTTACCAGAAACTGTCAACTTATTTGCAGAAAAGAACTTTTCCATTCCATTCCCAGAGGTGAATACCCTGGTAGCTTTTTTACCCAAAAGGATATTACTCTTTCCGGCAAAAGAATTACTCTCATGTATAAATGTGGGTATGCCTTTGCTTTGAGCATATCGCAACACAGGAAAGCTTGAATAACCTCCCACACCAATCACTGCTGTTGGCTTAAAGTTTTTAATAATTCCAGCTACCTGAAAAAAACTTTTAACAAGCTTAAATGGCAGCCCAATATTTTTAATCAAAGAACTTCTGTTAAAACCTGCGATATCAATTCCTTTAATTTCATATCCCGCCTGAGGCACTTTTTCCATTTCCATTTTCCCAGATGCCCCTACAAAAAGTATTTGAGTTTGAGGCGCTATTTTTTTTATTGCATTTGCTATTGCAATAGCTGGAAAAATATGACCGCCTGTTCCTCCTCCTGCAATGACAATTCGATTTACAGTTCCCAAATCGGAAACCTGAAAATCTTTTATGTTTATTTCACTGCTCATGTTTTGTTAGTGTTAAAGTGAGTGACACATCAATGTTGAACATTGTGATATGGCTCACTAAAATTTATTTTTCAACTGCTATTGCAGCCACCTGGCCTTCTTGTTGTTCTACGTTTCTTGCTACACTTAAAATGATTCCTATGGATAAACAAGTAAATAAAAAGCTGCTTCCTCCCATACTAATCAGCGGAAGTGTTACACCTGTATTTGGAAACAGGTTTACATTTACCGCCATATTTGCCATTGCCTGAATTACCAACATAAAACTGAGTGCAAGTGCCAAAAATGCTCCAAATGCATATGGGCATTTTCGATAAATGCGTATACATCTCAACAAAAAAAGCAGGTAAATAAAAATAACCGCAGCCCCTCCTACTAATCCATACTCTTCGATAATAATAGCATAAATAAAATCACTATAACTATGTGGTAAAAAATTCCGTGCCTGACTATTGCCAGGTCCCCTACCCATCCAACCTCCGTTTGCAATGGCAATTTTTGCCTGATTTATCTGGTACAATTTTTCATTGTCATCTTCCTTTTTGCTGTATACAAAAGTTTGTATTCTGCTCACCCATGTTGGAATACGCCCCGCAGATAAAATGGCAGGTAATTTTTTACTTTCTCCAGCATCTTTATCATAAGTAGTTACAGCAATGGTTAAGAGAAACACAACTGGTATCAAAGCAATGCCTATCGTTGCAAGAATATGTTTCGTGCTCACCCTTCCAATAAACATGAGTAAAATACTGGTGCCTCCAATTAAAATTGCCGTAGATAAATTTGCTGGAGCTATAAGAACACAAATAATTGCTACCGGAATAATGATTGGTAAAAACCCATTTTTAAAATCCTTAATTACCAATTGCTTGCGACTCAGCAGCCTGCTCATGTACATAAACAAAGCCAATTTTGCAAGATCTGATGTTTGAAAAGTCATATTGATCACCGGTAGTTTTATCCACCGGCTTCCTGCATTTAACTGTACTCCAAAAAACAACGTGTATAATAATAATGGTATTGAAATAATAAACAACACTTTGGCTACTTTCGAATAAATAGTATAATTAATTCTGTGTGCCCAGTATATTACGATTATTCCGAGAATGATAAATGCAAATTGTTTAAACAAATAACTCTCCGTGCTCTTACTCATGCGATATGCCAGCGAACCAGTACTGCTATAAACGAGCAATAAACTGGCAAGCGTAAGTAAAACAACAATTGCCCAGATCACCCGATCTCCTTTGGTTTTTTGCACAAAACTATCCACTCCCCCTAATCGACCAAAGGGCGAATTCGTTGCGGCCTCTTCATTTTGTGAAGTGCCAAAAATTTCATTTAATATCGTTTTATATTCTGCCATTAAAACCTTTCTACAAATCCTTCACAGCTTGTTTAAACTGGTTTCCTCTGTCTTCATAATTTTTAAAAAGATCAAAACTTGCACATGCAGGACTTAACAATACCACATCGCCTTTATTTCCAAAATGATAGGCAGCTTGTACAGCATCTGCAGCATTTTCAGTATTCACAATCAGTGAAACGATATCACCAAAAGCCTCATGAATCTTCCTATTATCTGTTCCCATACAGACAATGGCTTTTACTTTTTCTTGTACAAGTTCTTTCAGTAAACTATAGTCGTTGCCTTTATCTACGCCACCCAGAATTAGAATTACAGGATTGTTCATGCTTTCCAATGCATACCAGGTACTGTTTACATTGGTTGCTTTGCTGTCATTAATAAATGTGATTCCCTTAATAACACTTACTGGCTCCATCCTGTGTTCGAGACTCTCAAAAGTTTGTAGTGCTTCCCGAATTTTCTCCTTTCTTATATCCACTGCTGTTGCAGCCATACTTGCAGCCATACTGTTGTACTGATTATGTTTTCCTTTTAATGTAAAGTCATCTATACTCATCTGCATTTCTTCATTTTTCCATTTAAGGTGCATTTTAGCATTTGCTAGATAGGCTCCTTGTGGTAGTTCTTTACTCATGGTTATGGGGGCTAGTAATGATTTTATAGAATAATTGTTTATATATTTTTTTGTTGTTTGATCGTCAAGGTTATAAATAAATACATCAGACTCTAGTTGGTTCTCGGCAATCCTGAATTTGCTATGAATATAATTTTCCACTTTATAGTCGTAGCGATCCAAATGATCCTCTGTTATGTTTGTCAATACTGCCACATCCGGCCTGAATGTTTTAATATCATCTAACTGAAAAGAACTAATCTCTGCTACATACATTTTTTTAGGATCCAATGCCACCTGCTTTGCAAATGATATCCCAATATTTCCCACCAATGCGCAATCTTTTTCTGCATGCCTGCAAATATGATAGATAAGCGACGCTGTGGTAGTTTTTCCATTACTTCCGGTAACTGCTATGATAATGCTGTTGGCTTTATACCTATACGCCAGCTCTATTTCGCTTATCACCGGAATATTCTTTTCACGTATCTTTTTCACAATCGCAACCATTTCCGAAATCCCCGGACTCTTCATTACCTCATCACAATTCAAAATCCTTTCTTCTGTATGTTTCCCTTCTTCAAAATCAATATTGTATAAGACCATTTCCTCCTTAAAGTGATCGTTAATTTTTCCTCCATCACTCACAAAAACATCATAACCTTTTTGCTTTGCCAAAATGGCTGCACCTACTCCGCTTTCTGCTGCCCCAAGTATAACAATGCTTTTTTTCATTCTATTTAAACTTTACACAATAGATTTCAACATCGTACGTTTTACAAACACTAATACATTAGTGCTTTTAAAATAAAAAGGTTTTTCAACAGTATTAAGATTACAGGACAACATTTATTCCCGTGGCTTAATTAAAAAAAGGCTCTTCAACAGTATGGCATTTAATCGGCCAATTTGGTTTCACAGATATTAAGACTTTTGATGATTGAAAAACTAACGTTCAGATTTAAACAGTTAGCGGTTTTTCAAAAATCATTTGTCAACGTAACTTTAAAGTAACAATAGCCATCGCAACGCACAATATTGTTATAATCCAGAAACGTACTGCAATTTTACTTTCATGATATCCCAACTTTTGATAATGGTGATGCAGAGGACTCATTAAGAAAACCCTCTTCCCTTCTCCATATTTTCGTTTGGTATATTTAAAATAACTTACCTGTATCATCACACTCAGCAACTCTACAAAAAACACCAGGCAAAAAATTGGTATCAATAATTCTTTACGAACAATAATTGCCAGGGATGCAATTATACCTCCAAGTGCAAGGCTTCCTGTATCTCCCATAAAAACCTGCGCCGGATAAGAATTGTACCATAAAAATCCAATACAGGCCCCCACAAAGGCAGCAATAAAAATGCTAAGCTCTCCAAGATTGGGGATATACATAATATTAAGGTATTCGGCAAACTTGATATTGCCACTTACATAAGCAAATATGCCCAGACAAATCCCTATGGTAGCGCATACACCCGTTGCCAAGCCATCCAACCCATCAGTAATATTAGCACCGTTACTTACAGCAGTTACTATAAAAATTACAATAATAATGTATAGTATATAGGTATAATCCTGCAAGCCTTTAGGTAATAGCTTAGCATAATTAAATTCATGATTTTTTACAAATGGAATTGTTGTTATGGGGGATTTTACTTTTACAAAAAGATGTTTTTTGCCATCAATAGAAACGATATTAAATGAATCACTCATTAATTTTTCTCCTTGCCTTAAAACAGAGTCTTTAACCAAAGAAAAATCCGGATTATATACTTCTCGCTGCACTACTACGCTTTGATTAAAATATAAAGTAGCTCCCACAATTATCCCTAACATTACCTGTCCAAATATTTTAAATCTCCCTGCAAGGCCATCCGCATCAGTTTTTTTATAATTTATTCCTTTTTCCTTCGCAATTTTCCTTGCTCTTATTTTAAGATAGTCGTCTATAAAACCAATAGTTCCCAGCCATACCGTGCATAATAACATCAGGCGGATGTATACTTTATCCAAATTGGCTAGTAACAACGTGGGTATAATGATTGCTAGTATGATAATAATTCCTCCCATGGTTGGTGTTCCTTTTTTCTGCTGCTCACCCGCAAGGCCCAGATCCCTTACAGTTTCGCCTAACTGCTTTTTTTGCAGAAAACTGATGAGCTTTTTTCCATACACCGTTGTTATTACCAATGACAATATCAACGCCAGCATCACCCTGAAACTAATAAATTGAAAAAGCCCACTTCCCGGGAACCGGAAGTTTTCTTTTGTGAGCCAATCAAATAAGTGATACAACATAAATTCTAAATTTGATGATTAGCCCATTCGCTAATCAGGTATTTTTTATATTCCTTTAACAACAAAAAATTAGTTAATTGATTATGTTTTCAAATAACCGAATTGTCACTTTGTCTAATTATTTTTCTAGCAATTCAAACATTTCCTTCAATATTTTTTTGTCATCAAAATCATTCTTCACCCCATTCACTTCCTGATATTTTTCATGTCCCTTTCCCGCAATCAAAATAATATCTTCCTTATTACTAAGGCTTACAGCAGTCTTGATAGCCTCTCTTCTGTCGGCAATACTGATGTATTTTTTTCTTGCAGCCACACCTACGCCTGCCTCCATATCTTTGATGATGTCTAACGGATCTTCATTGCGTGGATTATCGGAAGTAAATATTACCTTATCGCTGTATTCACAAGCCACTTCCGCCATAATAGGTCTTTTAGTTTTATCTCTATTTCCACCGCAACCCACTACCGTAATTATTTTTTCAAACCCCTGACGTAAATTTTTAATCGTTGCCAATACATTTATTAAAGCATCTGGAGTGTGTGCATAATCAATAATTCCCACTACTTTTTCATTAGCACTGATGCTGTAATCAAACCTTCCCTCTGCTCCGTCCATATTACTTAGCGCCAGCAATATTTCCTGCTTATCCTTTCCTAGGCAAATTGCGGCTCCATATACTGCCAGTAAATTATAGGCATTAAATTCTCCAATTAATTTAAAATGCACTTCCATCTCATTTACCAACATATGCAAACCGGTAAGGCTGTTATCTAAAACTTTACCTTTAAAATCTGCCATGGTTTTAAGACTATAGAAATATTTTTTTGCAGCAGTGTTTTGCAACATTACCACTCCTCGTTTGTCATCTATATTGCTAATTGCGAAACAATTTTTGGTCAGGCCATCAAACCATGATTTTTTTACACGGATATACTCATCAAATGTTTTATGATAATCAAGATGATCATGGGTGATATTGCTAAATAAAGCTCCTGCAAAATTTAATCCTGCAATTCGTTTTTGCTCTACAGCATGACTACTGCACTCTATAAACACATATTCACAACCAGCCTGCTTCATTTGTTGCAACAATCCGTTTAAAGTAATAACATCGGGTGTTGTATGAGTAGACGGAATAACAGTTTCACCTATCTGATTTTGCACCGTGCTTACCAACCCGCATGTATGGCCAAATGATGAAAAGAGCTTGAATAATAATGTTGCTATGGTTGTTTTACCATTCGTTCCCGTAACACCAACCAGTTTAAAATGATTGGTTGGTTCGTCATAGAATTTATGCGCAATAAACCCTGCTGCCGAAGCACTGTCTTCTACCTGTATATAGGTAACTGATTCTTCAAATGCTGCAGGCATTTCCTGACAAACAATTGCAACCGCTCCTGCTTTAACAGCCGTTTCGATATATGAATGACCATCAGTTACCGATCCTTTTATTGCAATAAAACAACTACCCTGCTTCACAGCACGAGAATCTGTATGCAGAGAACCAACAGTAATGTTGGTATTGCCTTTTACAGACCTAATAGCAAGCTTATATAATAGTTCCTGTAACATTTATCCTGCCTCAATTGAGCAATAATGAAATTTTTTGTCCTTTAATAAATCCTGTTCCTGCTGCAATACTTTGATTTTGTACCCTTCCTCTTCCCTGCACTTCTACTATCAACCCTTTATTCTCCAATAAATAAACTGCATCCTTTAACCCCATACCAGTAACATCGGGAGCAACTTTTACATTTGCAGAAGAATAATCAGGTGCCGATAAATTGGCTCCTTTATTTTTCATCTGCATATTTCTCCAATAGCCTCCCTGTGAAGAATCTTTATAACCAATATTCAGATAACTGAAAATAGATTGATAATCATTTTTCATTCCGTAGGAAGAATATAGAGCACTATCAATAGTTGAAGTTGTATTCATTTTAAGATTAGCAATAAAATGGGTATATATCCGATCGCTGATTTCTTTAAACACAGTTCCAGAAACATCTGCTCCGTAGATTTTTTTTGACTCACGACTATTTTGTATAACTACTGCCATTGTATACATCGGCTTTTCTGAAGGAAAAAAACCAATAAAAGATGCCTGATATATTTTATTCCCTTTGTTGTAACCTAGATTATTCAATGCGGTAACTGCTGTGCCAGTTTTGCCTGAAATAGAATAGGCAGAATCATAAAGCACCTTATGTCCAGTACCATGAGCACTATCCACTACAGCACGCAAACACTCTCTTGCCTGTGCAAGGGTTGCATCGCTACATATTTTTTCAACCAAAACTTCCGGATCGATTTTTCTGATATCAACACCGTAATGCCTGATCGCATTTACCAGGTATGGCCTCATCATTTTCCCATTGTTAGCTACTGCATTATAAAGCATTAGCATATGCAATGGCGTAACAAGCTCTTCATAACCATGTGCCATATAAGGCAAGGTTGTTTTAGACCAACTTCTGTTTGCCGGGGTTTTAATAGTAGGTTTCCCTGATGATGCTACTATATCAATACCAGTCATTTTATTCAGTCGGAAACGCTGCAGATGCTCCACGAATTTTGATGGGTCACTGTGATAAAACTGTTCTGCAAGAGATGCAAAAGCAACATTACTGCTGGCAAGAAATGCTTGCTTCACAGTTACCCTTCCTGTACCTAAATGAGAATCTTTAATCTTCAACCCATAAAAAGATTTGACACCCCCTTCACAGTCAACAATAGAATTAATATTTACATGTTTATCTTCCAGCAAACTAAGCAGTGTTGCTAATTTAAAAACTGAACCTGGCTCAGTAGCTTTAGCAATTCCATAATTTAAATCCTCCAGATAAGTACCATCAGGTTGTATTCCTAGGTTTGCGATAGCTTTAATCTTTCCTGTGGCCGTTTCCATAATGATAACAGTACCGTGAATAGAATTATTATCTACCAACATTTTCATCAATGCATTTTCAGCAACATCCTGCATATAGGTATCGAGTGTAGTGATTATATCTTTCCCATTTACAGGATCCAGTTCTGATCCCATAATAGGCATATAAGAACCTCCAACATAACGCATCAGTCGCTGACCTGATATGCCTTTTAGCAAACTGTCGTAGGTAAGTTCAAGTCCTACATTTTTCTTTGCATCCAACCTTGAAAGTCCAATGGTTCTATTGGCAAGTAATACGTATGGATTGATTCGCTTATCTCTTGTATCTATTATAAATCCGCTTTTATTTCTTCCGAGCCTCACCAAAGGAAAATTGCGAAGGGAACGATATTCATCAAAAGATATTTTCTTTTTTAGGGCAAAATAGCGGTCTTTGTTTTGGTATGCAAGTTGTAGCTGCTGCTTATATTCTTCGGCAGTTTTATCTTTAAAAAGTGTTGCAAGATTCATACTTAAAGAATCTACATTATCTTTAAAACGTTTGCCTTGTTTATCCCTCAGTCCATCTGCTGCAAAATCTACATACACATCAAAAACAGGAATAGAAGTACTGAGCATATTACCATCTTCACTATAAATACTGCCACGCTCTGCTTCAATTGGTAGATATTTTAACTGCAAATTTGTACCCATATCTTTCCAGTATGCTCCTTGCACTTGCTGAATATAAAAAGCACGACCCAATACCATTACAGCAAGTAATACTATGCCAAGGAAGCATACATAAACTCTCCATAATATGTCGTTTTTTATTTCCATAACATCCCAAAGGACTGCCGATTATTTTTTTATTTCTGTGTTGATGGGTTTAATAAAACCGGCGGTTGTTTAGACTCTTTTAATCCTAGAGGTTCAACAGCTTTCACCAATTCACTTGCTTTGCTTCTATAAATCACATCGGCTTTGATTGATTTATACTCATACTCCAGTTCTTTAATATTTTTTTCACTGGCAGCTATTTTTCTTACAAGCTTATCTGCCATATGCCCGTTATAGATATACAATACTGCCAATACCGAAAGGAATAAAAAAAAAGGAATATTTTTTACAATCCATTTATAATTAAAAAAACTTTTCCAGTCTAATTTTGAAACGGAAGAAGCCTCAGTATTTTTATTCGTTTCAGTCATCGATATTATTTTTTTTCGGCTACTCTAAGTTTTGCACTTCTCGACCTTGGATTCATTTTTAATTCTGCAGCGCCTGCAGTAATTGGTTTTTTTGAAATGATCCTTAACGGGCTTTCCTGCCTTGTTCCATAAACATCATCTACTTCTAGTTCCTGAACAGCGCCATGTTTAAAAATATTTTTTACCATCCTGTCTTCAAGCGAATGAAAACTGATTACAGCTATTCTTCCTCCAGTCTTAAGTGCAGGTATGGCTTGCTGTAACATATCTTCCAGTGCCCCCATCTCATCATTTACTTCAATTCTTAAAGCTTGAAAAACCTGTGCAAAATATTTATTCGGATTCCCTTTTACAATGGCCTGCATTCCCTGCTTAAAAACATTGATGGTTTTAAAAGCTGCAATCATTCTTTGTTCAACAATCGTTTTTGCCAATGTTTTTGAATTGGTCACTTCCCCGTATTTTTCAAAGATTTTATGCAATTGCGCTTCCGAATAGTTGTTAAGAATATCGGCTGCTGTTGTTTGCTGCCTATTATCCATCCTCATATCCAGTGCTGCATCAAACCTTGTCGAAAAACCTCTTTCTGCTTCATCAAACTGGTGACTTGATACTCCTAAATCAGCAAGGATTCCGTCAACCTGATTGTATTTATGCAGGCGTAAAAATTTTTGCAAATGCCGAAAATTTTGTGCTACAAAAATGATCCTGTTATCATCGGGCACATTTTTGCGGGCATCTTCATCCTGATCAAATACGATTAACTTACCCTTATCACTTAATTTTTTAAGAATTTCCCTGCTATGTCCTCCACCTCCAAACGTGCAATCCACATATACAGCATCAGGTTTAATATTCAAACCTTCTATTGTTTCATGCAACAATACCGGCACATGATAGTTAACAGGTTGAGTAGTTGACTGCTGATCCTCTTCATTTTTATTAATCTTTCCCATACTATTCAACTTTACTGCATATCAACTAATCAATCTTTTTATTCATCACTTCATTAGCTAGGTTACTAAAAGTTTCGGGTGTAAATGATTCAAAGAACTCGTTATACTTGATTTTATCCCAAATCTCAATTTTGTTTACTGCTGATACCAGCACTATATCTTTTTCCAACGAAGCATGTCCCAATAAATTTTTTGGTAAAAGCAATCTGCCTGCACTATCCATTTCAACTTCTGTAGCACCATTTAAAAAATAGCGTCTGAACTCTCTTACTTTAGGATCAAAATCGTTCAACTGGCTTATCTGGGAAAAAATAGGCTCCCATGTTTGAAGAGGATATAGGGTTAGACATTTTTCAAAACCCCTATTAATTACAAATTGGGCAGTAGCATCCTGAGGCAGTTGCTTTTTAAAGCCTGCCGGTAAAAGGAATCTTCCTTTTGCGTCGATGGTTGCTTCGTACTCTCCCAAAAAACCTATCATGTGGGGAATTAAGTTGATTATTAAGTATTATCTACACAAAATAACACTTTTTCCCACTTTCTGACACTTTTTTATAGAAAGTTTTTTATCCACAAGACCTTGTGCCTTACTGGCACGTAGTTATACTGCTTTTTAAGCTAAAATGAATGTGCATTCAGTGTGGAAAGATGTGGATAGATGTGCGTAAACTAGCATTTGTTTATTTGGCCAAAGGAAGTGAGATGATAAAACAACTGCCTTTACCCAAAGTACTCTCGGCCTTGATTGTACCATTATGTGCTTTTACCATTGTTTTTACATAACTTAAACCTAGGCCAAAGCCTTTTACATTATGGATATTTCCGGTATGAGCCCGGTAAAATTTTTCAAAAATACGATTCAAGGTTTCTTTATTCATGCCGATCCCATTATCCTCAATTTTAATACGAAATTGTTTACCAGCGTTAGAAGTTGTCAAATTGATTACCGGTTTATCTTTTGAATATTTTACAGCATTATCCAAAAGATTATTTACAATATTGATAAAGTGAACTTCGTCTGCCATTATAAAATCATTATTTGCGTCCAATCTAATATTTAGCACCCCATTTTTCTCTTTCAAGGGCAATGTCATATTATTTACAGCGAAAGAAATAAGACTATGCGCTTCATGTTTTTTAAGGTTTAGCTGAACCTCCTTTTTATCAAGCAATGCCGCCTGCAGAATAGCTTCTACTTGTTTGTTCATACGCTTGTTCTCTTCCTTAATTACCCCCGTAAAATATTGGGTTTTTTCTTTATCTCCCGCAACTTTTTCATTTTTCAAAGCATCAACAGCCAGCGAAATTGTTGCCAGTGGCGTTTTAAATTCATGGGTCATATTGTTGATAAAATCAGACTTAATCTCACTCAGTTTTTTTTGCTTTAATAGGCTCCGAATGGTTATATAAAATGCAGTTGTGATGATAAGAGTAAATAAAATTGATCCCATGATAAACCAAAATATTTCCTTTAAAATGATAGATTCTTCGTTTGGTACAATTACAACAAGGAATTCTTCATTGGACAAATTTTCAAGGTTACTTCCACTGGCTGCCACCAGAGGTATTACATGCTGATAATTATTTGCGGTATCCAGTGCATACTTAATAAAGTTTTCCGACTGAATCTCTTCACCCATAATGCTGTTTTGAGCAATTGCGAATTCAAAGGACACGTCTTTTTTGAGGTATTTATCCATCGAATTTCTGATAATATCATTGATTTCATCTTTTGTAAAACGCTGAATTACAGAATGTTTAAAAAATTCCATCGGCCGCTTCTCCGTTGGAAATAAGAGGTCATTTTTTTTTATACTGGGAATGATATTTTTTTCAACCATAAGCTTTTCGGCAGCCTCACCGGTAGCCCTGCTTATATTTACAGACAATTGTTGTTCCTTAATATCTTTGGCACTTTGTATCCATTTTATCTGAAAAAATATCAACCCCAGCAAACTAAGTAAAGTGAGCACTGTAATAATGGGGAAAATTTTTTTCATGAATGGCTTGTTGAATGAATAAAATGAATTGTACAAATCTAACCTTTAAAGCATTTTAAAATGGCATACAAAAAAAATATTTTCACAATTAACGAAGGTTTATCAACCCTAGTTTTTTATTTATTTTTTTAATAATTTATAATAAAATCTTACTTTAGAAACATGATTCTTCCCGCAGCAGGTACTTTATTAATTGCAGAACCATTTCTGAAAGATCCCAACTTTATGCGTACTGTAATTTTACTTTGCAGGCACGGTGAGGCTGATGGCAGTTTTGGTTTTGTAATCAATAGCCTTTTTCACAAAAAATTGGATGAACTGGTTCCGGAGTTAAAGGGTTTTGATTTGCCTGTTTACAAAGGGGGGCCGGTTCAACTGGATACACTTCATTATATACATCAATACCCCGAACTTTTGCCCGATTGTCAGAAAATAACTGATGATGTATTTTGGGGTGGAGATTTTGAGACTTTGAAAATTTTAATGCTTGCAGGAGAAATTGATGCCGACAGCATTCGTTTTTTTCTTGGATATAGTGGTTGGGAAGAGGGGCAGCTTGCCGGCGAAATGGAAGATAAAAGCTGGCTAACGGTAAAAGCTAACCGAACCATAGTTTTCGATACCGCAATTGAGGATATTTGGAAAGCAAGCCTTATCAAGCTGGGAGGTAAGTATGAATTAATGATTCATTACCCTACTGACCCCCAATTAAACTAACCAATCATATTTCTTTTTATATTCACAAAAAAAACACATTGCTATATTGGCTGCTTAAAATACCTGCTTCAATTTCTTTATGGATGTATTGCAGGCAACTCCGTGTAAACAACAAAGCTTATTTTAACAGTAAGGGTCCTTTATTGATAGCCTGTAACCATCCTGATTCTTTCCTTGACGCTATAATCCTATCCTCCCTTTTTAGGAGGCCGATCTATTCGCTGGCAAGAGGCGATGCATTCAAAAATAAGTTTTATGCTAAGTTGCTTCATTCTTTAAAGATGTTGCCGGTATACCGTACCAGCGAAGGAGTAGAAAACATGGAGCACAACTATACTACTTTTAATGCCTGCAAGGAAATTTTTAAAAAGAATGGTATTGTATTGATTTTTAGTGAAGGCAAGTGTATCAATGAATGGCATTTTCGTCCGCTCATGAAAGGAACTGCCAGGCTTGCTATTAGCAGCTGGGAAGATGGCATTGAGCTCAAAATATTACCTACTGGTATCAACTACCAAAGCTTCACAATATTTGGAAAAAATATACACTTGAATTTCAGCCCTTTTTTCTCAAAAAACGATTTGGACCTTTCCAACGGATTTGGAAAATCTGTACAATCTTTTAACCAGTTGCTTCAGTCAAAAATGGCCCCTCTTATTTACGAAATAGACAAAAATGATACAGTTTCGATAACAGAAAAATTCGTTGTAAAAATTTCTACCTTAAAAAAAATAATATTGACTTTCCCTGCACTTATGGGCTATCTTATTCACTTTCCGCTTTATTATCCAGCAAAAAAAATTGCGGCTAAAAATGGGGTGCAAAATGATCATTATGATTCTATACTTAACGGGATTTTGTTTTTGAGCTATCCTTTTTACTTGTTACTCATCACCTTAATTATTTCCTTTTTTACAAGTGGTTGGTATTGTTGGTTAGCATTTATCATATTCCCATTTTGCGGCTGGAGTTATATGCAGATTAAGAAACAATTTTAAACAAAAAAATAGTTTGTTATAGATACAAAAATGCCCCGGCAAATTGCTGGGGCTTTTTTGTAAATATTCTCTCTTTTATAATGCTTCTGCACCTTCAACCAACACTGTTGTTTTATTATTTAATACTTCTACAAAACCACTTTGAATATTGTAAGAAGAAGTACTTGTTTTGTCTTTTAAAATTTTTAGTTTGCCTGCTTTTAATGCACTTACCATGGGGGCATGTTTATCTAATACCTCAAACAAACCACTAATGCCCGGTAACTGTACGCCAAATACATCTCCGCTGAAAATCTTACGTTCGGGTGTTAATATTTCTAATATCATAAAAAAACTTTTGACCGGTTATTTAATATTAAACAGTTAATATCCGGACTTAAATAATTACTTATTGAATTATTAAAACAGGCAATTTTTATCCCTGCTCCATAGAATTGATAAAACTAAGCCTGAGCCGCAGCCATCAATTTTTTACCTTTTTCAATAGCATCATCTAAAGTTCCTACCAGATTAAATGCAGCTTCGGGATATTCATCCACTTCGCCATCCATGATAGAATTAAATCCACGAATGGTTTCTTCTATAGGAACTAATACTCCTTTTAAACCGGTAAATTGCTCTGCCACAAAGAAAGGCTGAGAAAGGAATCGCTGCACTTTACGAGCCCTTGACACAACCAATTTATCTTCGTCACTTAACTCATCCAAACCTAGAATAGCAATGATATCCTGCAGTTCTTTATAACGTTGTAAAATTAATTTTACTTTATTAGCCGTATTATAATGTTCTTCTCCAACAATTAATGGAGTCAGAATTCTTGAAGTAGAATCCAATGGATCTACCGCAGGATAAATACCTAAATCGGCAATTTTACGACTCAATACTGTTGTAGCATCAAGGTGAGCAAAAGTTGTTGCCGGAGCAGGATCGGTCAAATCATCCGCTGGTACATATACAGCCTGAACGGAAGTAATCGAGCCATTTTTTGTTGATGTAATACGTTCCTGCATCAATCCCATCTCTGTAGCAAGGGTCGGCTGATACCCTACCGCTGAAGGCATACGACCCAATAACGCTGACACCTCTGAACCTGCCTGTGTAAAACGGAAGATATTATCAACGAAGAAAAGAATATCCTTTCCTTGTCCTTCGCCCTCACCATCACGGAAATATTCTGCAATTGTCAAACCACTCAAAGCCACACGAGCTCTAGCTCCAGGAGGTTCGTTCATTTGTCCGAATACAAAAGTAGCTTTTGATTCTTTTAAACCTTCCATATCAACAGAAGCCAGATCCCATCCGCCTTCTTCCATACTATGTTTAAACTTTTCGCCATAGTTCATGATACCTGCTTCAATCATCTCTCTCATCAAATCATTTCCTTCACGAGTTCTTTCTCCTACACCGGCAAATACAGAAACACCATTGTATGCTTTTGCAATGTTATTAATCAATTCCTGGATCAATACGGTTTTACCTACACCCGCACCACCAAACAAACCAATCTTGCCACCCTTTGCATATGGCTCAATCAAATCAATAACCTTAATACCAGTAAAAAGAATTTCATTGGCTGTACTAAGGTCTTCGAATAATGGTGGTTTGGCGTGAATGGCACGACCACCTTCTTTACTTACCTGAGGTAAACCATCAATAGCATCGCCAGTTACGTTAAACAGACGGCCTTTAATTGCATCCCCTACAGGCATTGCAATTGGCTTTCCTGTGTCAATTACTTTGGTACCACGAACCAAACCTTCGGTACCATCCATCGCAATAGTTCTAACACTGTCCTCTCCCAAATGCTGCTGAACTTCAAGCACGAGTTTATCTCCGTTTTCACGAATCAATTCAAGCGCATTTAAAATTTCTGGAAGCTTTGAATCGGAATCAAACTGCACGTCTACAACGGCGCCGATGATGGATTTTACTTTACCGGTATTGGCCATAACAAATATTTAAAATATATAAGATATAATTTTGAGCCGCAAAGGTAAGGCCTAGTGCTTGTATTTAAAAATTAGGAATGAAGTTTTTTTACAGTCATTTTTCTATCAAATCAGAATAGGTTAATGTTTGTGAGTTCAAGCAAGGGTTTACAGAGAAAAAACGGTAACCATCTTAGCTCGAACATCTTAAATACCCCTACTTTTGCTTGCATCTACTCACAAATTACATTTATGAAATATATTATTATCCTTGTAACCACAGGTATGTTTTTTTCCTGCTCACCAACTCAAAGTTTTAATAGGGATAAAGCTGCTTTTGAAGCCAGCAAAGTAACAAATAGCTTTGTATCTGTTGCCGATATGAACGATTCTCATTTTGAAATAAGGGAAAATAATTTTTTTGAGTTCTACAGATCACTTTTTGATAGTGTAAAAAACACCCGCTATCCCGGAAAATATACCCTAGTTGGAGATACTTTACACTTGAAGTTTTATGATAAAAAAGGTAAAAATATTTTGGGAAACAAAGCTTTGATTATGAATAAAAATGAGGAAATTATATTTTTCAAGTAAGATTTAAGATTGATAATAACAGAACTGTATTCAAATCAAACTAGTAAAAATAATTTAACCAGCCACCAGTTTGGGTTTCCTATTTGCCACCCACACACCGGTTAATATAATTACAAGACACAATACTTGCTTCCCGCCAACATGTTCACCGTAAATAATGCCCCATATAATAGCAACTGCAGGTATCCCATATGTTACCATTGATGCAAAAACTGCCCCTGCTCTTTTAAGTAATACATAAAATAATACCGAAGCCAAAGCAGTACCAAAAACACCCAATATAGCTGAATATCCAGTAGAAATGAGGACATCTGTATTGAATAAATCTTTATCAAAATAACCAGTAAAAAAAAGTATCACAGCAGCGGGGATAGCATTTAAGCTAAGTGCTACTGCTGCAATTTTTAATGACCCAATATGGCTAAGATGCTTATGCACCATATTTACATTAATCCCATATAGAGCTGTTGCTAATACTACGAAAAGGACATAAGAAATATTACTGTTTTGACTAAAATTTGGCTGGCTCAAAAACAATAATAAACTGCCAAAAAAAGCAATCAGGATACCCCAGACTTTGTTATATGTAGTATGGGCGTTAAAAAACAATGCTCCCGTTAAAATTACAAAAATGGGTGTTAGTGAGTTAAGTGTACCAGCAAGGGAACTGTCAATGCCCTGCTCTGCCAAACAAAACAAATAAGCCGGCAAAAGACTTCCTAATACTCCCGACATAAATATTATAAAGATTTTATTTCCCGGTATCTGCCTGATACTTGCAATTGCTACAGGAAATAAAACCAAACCCGAAGAGATTATACGAACAGACGCTACCTGATAAGGAGAAAGATGCATCAAACCTCCTTTCATTAAAACAAAACTACTCCCCCAGATAAAGGAAAGCGAAATAAAAAGAAGCCAGTTAGTAAATTTATTATCCATTCTTATGTTTATATATCGGCAAAGTTGAATGAATATTATTTATCATTACAAAATATTTTATTATTTTGTAATCCAAATAAGAATCTATAACCATTTACACTTAAAAAATTATCATGGGATTTATTAAAGAATTTAAAGATTTTGCTATGAAAGGCAATCTTGTTGATATTGCCGTTGCATTTGTCATGGGTGGAGCTTTCGGGAGCGTCATTACCTCCTTTACTGAAGGAGTTGTTTCCCCTCTGATAGGTATGATTGGAGGAGCTGATTTTTCAAAAAATATGTTTATTTTGAAAGACGCCATAATAGATGCTTCGGGGAAAATTACTTCAGAGGCTGTAGCCGTTAAATATGGTGACTTTTTAACTGCGGTAATCAATTTTATTATTGTAGCTTTTATTATGTTCGTTATTATTAAAGCAATCAATAGTATGAAGAAAAAAGAAGAAGAAGCTCCTGCAGAACCTTCCAGCACAGATAAACTTTTGATAGAAATAAGAGATGCTTTAAAAAAATAACACCTCTTTGTAGCGGTTATTGATTTACTATATTACGATTATACTTAGAATGTAACCCCTTCAATAGTTGGGGAATGGTTTTGCTTATAATTTTAAAGCTAAAAAATCATAATTTTACCGCCCTTACAAAGGATGATTCCTGTAAGGGCTTTTTTGCATTTATAAAATTTCTATGGCTACATACGCTTCTTACCAGATAAAGCTGGAACAATTTGAGGGACCTTTTGACCTGTTGCTTTTTTTTATTGAACGAGATGAGCTGGATATTTATAACATTCCTATCACTACAATAACCAATGATTTTCTGGACCATATCCACAAAAGCGAAAAACTCAATATCGAACTGAGTAGTGAATTTATTCTTTTCATCAGCACATTAATGAGGATAAAAGCAAAAATGTTGCTGCCTCGCAAAGAACTCGATGCTGCAGGAAATGAAATTGACCCAAGGCAGGAATTGGTAGATAAGATACTTGAATACAAAAAATTCAAAGAAGCGTCTGCAGTATTGGCGGAATTGGAAGCAGAGCGAATGCTGATGATAAAAAGAGGAAACCTTCAAAAAGAATTATCGCTGATTGGAGAAGAAGCGGGTGAGGGAACCGAAATACAAACAGTTACGCTTTTTAAACTAATGAAGGCATTTGAAAAAGTGATTCAACGCATACAGGAAAAGAATAACCGCCCGGTGCACACGGTAGTGCAATACGATTATACCATGGAAGGCATCCGGGATTATATGCTTACCATCAGTGAAAAAGAAAAAACATTATCCTTTGAAAAAATATTTGAGCCCTGCGAAAACCGCATACATGCAATCTTCATCTTCCTAAATATGCTTGAACTGGTGCAGCAAAAATTTATGAGCATCATCATTGGTGAAGGGAGAAATAATTTTATAATTGAATATAATGAGCATAGGGAAGAAGATCAATCTACTGCATTAATACAAAGCGACTGGAGTTAATAGATTATTACAAATCAAAAATGCCGTTGAATTTACAATGGCATTTTTATTTGTAATAATGACAGAAATTCGGACTGGCATCATATTTGATGTTTAAACATCAATTTAAATTATTTATCATGAAAATCACCATACAAAAAGCAAACGAAAGAGGCAGTGCAGACTATGGCTGGTTAAAACCAAATTATTATTTCAGTTTTAGTAATTACCATGACCCATCAAAAGTAAGGTTTGGATTATTGAGGGTATTAAACGATGATTTTATAGCAGGCGGTGGGGCATTCCCAACGCATCCGCACGACAATATGGAAATAGTAACCATCCCCTTCACAGGATCGTTGAAACATAAGGACAGTACCGGCGGCGAAGGTGTCATCAAAGCAGGAGATGTACAAATCATGAGTGCTGGTGCTGGTGTACAACATTCTGAAGCCAATGCATCGGCTACAGAGCCTGTTACACTTTTTCAAATTTGGGTATATCCAAAAGAAAGAAATATAGACCCAAGATATGATCAACGCAGTTTTGACATAAATGAAAGAATAAATAACTGGCAATATGTTGTTTCTCCCATTGAAGCTGATGGTGGACTTTGGATAAATCAGGATGCAAGGTTTGCATTGACCAAATTGGAAGCAGGTAAAACAATCAATTACGAAAATATGTTTAAAGGGAATGGTGTTTATCTAGTAGTTATTAATGGTTCAGTGGAAGTAGAAGGCAAGAGCCTAAATAAAAGAGATGCAGCAGGAATTGAAGAAACTGAATCATTTAGTATTACTGCTAGTGAAGATGCAGAACTGCTTGCGATTGAAGTGCCAATGGATTAATACTAAATGTTGAGAATATAAAGAGGCCTCACATATAAGTGAGGCCTCTTTAGTTCTAAAATATTTTTTAATTTTAATATTGTAATTTATCTTTACATCACCGTTCCTTTGAAAGATTTACTGCATCCAGCCACAGTAACGATAAATTTTTTTAAAATGAAATATTTTAAACTATTCCCAATTTCGTTATGTCTCGTTTTTTGTTTTCTGACACTAAAAGTATTGTCTCAAAAACGAATTGCGGTTATTGGATCTTCATCTGCTGCAGGTTATTTCCCTGTTTCATCAGGTTACCCAAAAGACAGCGCATGGGTATATAAAATAAAAAAACATTTTAAAGATCTTGGTATCATAGATACGCTGTTTAATCTAGCGCAAAGTAGCACAGATTGTTTTGAAGGAATGCCTACGAGCTATATCCCTCCGACTGGTTTTAATTACCGCTTACCCAATCCAAATATCAATATTACAAGGGCTGTTAATCTGATTCCAAAGCCGGATGTAATTATTGTAAATTATCCTTCCAATAGTTATGACTGGATTGCCAATGACCAGGTAATTACCTGTCTGCAAATAATAAAAGACAGTGCCAATGCTAAAAATATCCCCTGTTTTATTACTACTACACAACCAAGAGATGGTTTTAGTGCTACTGAAAGGCAAAAATTAAAAACACTACGAGATATGATCCTTGCCCGTTTTGGAGAATATGCCATAGATTTTTTTACAGATATCGTAGAGGAACCAGGCCTAACAATAAAAACACAATACGCTATTGGTGATGGTGTTCATCTGAATCCGGAAGGCCATACTGTTTTAAAAAATAAAGTACTGGAAAAAAATATTTTTCTTGTGATAGTTCCTGTAAGATTTGGAGATCTATTTGCCATAACACAGGATAAAAAAATTATTTTAAAATGGAAAACACTTTTTGAAACAAATATTAATCAATTTATAATTGAAACTAGTACGGATGGGATTTACTTTAAGGAATTGGCAACGATACCTAGCAGATTCTACTCCTCCACGACTCAGCAATATTCTTTTATGCATAATACTCCTGAAAATGGAGAAAATTGGTATCGGATTGTAGCGATTTCAGCATCAGGCCTAAAGCTGTATTCGAACATTGCTATTGTGAAATTCAATAAGTCTTCATCTGAAAAAGTGAATATAATGGCAGTTGATAACCGGATAATTCTTAGTTTTAAAAAGATTCCTAAAACCGCCGTTATCATAACTTTCATTGACTCACAAGGCAAACTATTTTATAAAAAGCAGCTTGAAGTAATTAATACAAAAAGTTACACTTTGCCTGTTTCAGATTTTCCTGCAGGGAAATATTTTATACAATGTTTTTTTGATAACAATAAAGAAACCGGTCAATTCGTAAAATACTATTGATAAATTTCTAAAAGAATGGGGCTATCAGAAACATCAATAATCCTTGTAAGTTTTTGCAAAAAGTCTGGAGCTACAGTAGGACAACCAAGGCTGGGGCAAATAGAGAGTGGGTAGACTTCCCGAGCTGGTACGCATGAGTGAGCGTGCAAAACAACAAAACGTTCAAAAGCCTTACTATTAGTATTCTCCAAACCATATAATTTATAGGCTAGCCCAAAGCGGCCTGTATAAGGTTTCCCAATTTTGTATTTTCCTAAAGATGTGCAACCACTGCCGGTTTCATTAGAAAAAAATAATTCATCGCTGCCGGTTACAGAACCAGCACCATGAGTAACAAGACCCGCCATTTCAATACTGTCTTTTTTTAAATTATACACGAAAAAACGTTGTTTACCTGATGGTATCCCCATATCAATCATAAAACAGTAAGAACTATTATACTTTTTTTGATTGCAATATTTTTTTAATCCGAAAGCTCTTGATTTGACTTTTTTAAAACTGCTATATCCCCTACCAACAATAATATCTTTATTGACTTTAAAACTGGTTTTCGAAGAAGCAAAACGAGGTTGATACCAAAAAAAATACCCTAAGATGGTTATTGTAAAAAACAAACAACCAATAAAAATGGAAATTCCAAGCAGTGTTCGCATAAATAATTTTGTGTAGTGATGCAGAACGATTTTATTTCCATAAATATTTAAAAAAGAAAGTTAATTAAAACAAAAAGCCTTTCCGTTACCGGAAAGGCCTTTAAAACTTAGTTCTTAATATCAATTAATCATCACTTTTACTTCTGACATTTCTCTTAAAGTAATCGCAATAGCTTCTGCATCTAAACCAATTTCATGATATAATTCTTTGGGAGAACCATGTTCAACTAGTCTGTCTGGTATCCCCATGATCTTCACATCTGCTTTATATCCATTTGCATTCATAAATTCAAGTACAGCACTACCAAAACCTCCAACAACAGTTCCATCTTCGATAGTGATTATTTTTTTGAATTTGCCAAAAACCTCATGTAATAATTCTTCATCAATTGGTTTTGCAAAACGCATATCATAATGTCCAGGATTGATGCCTTCGGATTTTACGTCTCGTATGGCTGTAGCTGCAAAATTGCCGGGATGGCCAAAAGAAAGAATGGCAATATGCTCCCCATCTTTTAATTTACGCCCTTTACCAATTTGAATTTCTTCAAAAGGATAATTGACTTCCATTGTATCTTTTTGAAGTTCTGGAAATACTCCCTCTCCCCTTGGATAACGAATAACAATAGGAAGTTTGACAGAATCCAGTTGCGCCGTGTACATTATATTACGCAATTCTTTTTCGTTCATAGGAGCACTCACAATAAGGTTGGGAATACAACGCATAAAAGCTATATCATAACAGCCATGATGTGTTGGGCCATCTTCACCCACAAGACCTGCCCTGTCTAAACAAAAAACCACAGGCAATTTTTGAATGGCTACATCATGTACAACCATGTCATAGGCCCTTTGCATAAAAGAAGAATAAATATTGCAAAATACTTTCATACCCTGTGTTGCCATTCCAGCACTTACAGTTACGGCATGTTGCTCTGCAATACCCACATCAAAAGCTCTATCAGGCATTTGCTCCATCATATATTTAAGTGATGAGCCTGAAGGCATAGCAGGTGTAACCCCAACAATTTTATTATTTTTCTTAGCCAACTCAATTATGGTATACCCAAATACATCCTGGTATTTCATTGGCTGTGGCAGTTCAAATACTTTCTTTTTAATAACACCAGTTACTTTATCAAATAAACCTGGAGCATGCCATAATGTTTGATCTTTTTCTGCCAAATCATAACCCTTTCCTTTTACTGTTTTAATATGCAAAATTTTAGGGCCTGAAATATCTTTCAAATCTGAAAGTGTATCTACCAGTTTACTGATATTATGTCCATCAATAGGTCCAAAGTAGCGAAGATTTAAAGCCTCAAACAAATTACTGCTTTTACTTACCATACCTTTCAAACTAGCTTCCAGTTTACTGGCCATTTCTCTGGTAAAATTTTTACCTACCGGTAATTTACCTAAAGCCTTCCAAACATTATCCCTTAAATCATTATAGGTATGAGAAGTTGTGATATCTGTTAAATATTCCTTCAATGCACCAACATTAGGATCGATGCTCATACAATTATCATTCAAAATAATCAGCACGTTACTTTTTTCAATCCCTGCATGATTCATGGCCTCAAAAGCAAGTCCAGCAGTCATAGC
>CANNJE010000002.1 GCA_947504605.1 Chitinophagaceae bacterium | reverse complement strand
GTGTATGTATAAAAAATTATCAGAAATAAAAATTGGAAAATCAGTTATAATCCATTCGTTTATGAGTGATGATATTTTTTTAAAATTAATGGAAATGGGTTGTGTTCCGGGAGAAAAAATTACTGTTGATCAAATAGCCCCCTTTAGAGATCCTATATCAATAACTGTTGCTGGATATCAATTAAGCCTAAGGCTAAACGAAGCAGATCAAATATTAGTAACTGAACTTTAATATAATATTTAGTTAATATATGAATATTGGTTTATATTTTGGTTCTTTTAATCCAATTCATATTGGACATTTAATTATAGCAAAGCATATAATAAACGAAGGATTATTAGATGAAATTTGGTTTGTTATTTCTCCACAAAATCCTTTTAAAAATAGTTCCGTTTTATTAAATGAACAACATCGCTTAAACCTTGTTAAAACAGCTATAGATGCAGAGCCAAAATTAAAAGCAAGTAATATAGAGTTTAAATTACCCCGACCTTCTTATACAATTGATACGCTCACTTATTTAGTAGAAAAATATCCTAAAAATAATTTTACTATTGTAATGGGTAGTGATGGTTTTCAAAATATTAATAAATGGAAAAATGCAACAGAATTAATAAAAAATTTTAAAATTCTTGTTTATAACAGACCAGGATTTTTAATATCAGAAACACACAACGCAGATTTTAGTATAATAGATGCTCCCCTCTTAGAAATATCTAGTACACATATTCGTAAACTAATCAAAGAAAAAAAATCTATTCGATACCTGGTAACTGATAAGGTAAAAGAAGAAATTGAAATCAATCAATATTATCAATCAGTATTAGAAAATCCATCCGAGTAGTAAACACCCAAGTACAATTAATGGTGCATGTATCTTTGTTAACCATAGAATTAAAAAAGTAGTAAGAATTACTATAAAACTCATTAGTAAATCGAGGCTAAAATTATTAATAGGCATACCCCTTAAAAGATATAAAGCCCCAGCCCACATTACACCTACAACAACTGCATTTATTCCTTCAAGAGATCTATAAACAACAACATATTTTTTTAAATATTGCCATACAGGAAAAAAGAATAAAATTAATAACGCACTTGGAAGAAATATTGCAATTGTACCAATAATACAACCCACTAATTGCATAAAGTACCCTTTGTCTTTTAGAGCCATTCCACCTGTAAAAGTAGCAACAGAAAAAACAGGTCCAGGTATTGCTCTTACTACTCCATAGCCGGTTAGTAAGTCACTTCTTTCAATTTTTATAGTATTTGGATTTTTTTCTATTACTCTTTCAGATTGTGGTCTTGCAACATATTGATCTAGCATTAATGGTAAAAGAACATCACTTCCTCCAAAAACGATACTTCCAAATCTGTAAAAATTTTCAAATAAATGAAATGCTTTTCGATGCTCCCATTCCTGTTTTCTTGCTAGTTCGCTAAATATTCCTGCTAAAGCAAAAATTAAAACAAACAACCAAATATTTGTCCATCGTATTTGTTTTGGTTTCACCTCTTCTTTTTTTGGTATTCTTTTATCACTTAGGTTGGTAGCAAAACCACCAACAATAATTAATAATGGAAATACCCAAGGTGCTTTAAATAACCAAAAACTAATAATCATAGATATGAGCATTATTATTTGGGTAATGAAATTTTTAATTGAAATAGTAAAAGTTTTAACTGCTGCATATATTAAAAAACCAATAGCCATAGGCTCTATAAATTTTAATAACCCGGTTGTAAGATTTTTGGAAGGATATAAAGTAAGTAGAAAAGAAAATGCTCCCATTACAATACAGGCAGGCAGTAACCAAATAATTAATGTAATTGAAGCAAGAATAACTCCACCGCGTTTATATCCAATAAGTGTAAGGGTTTGAGTACTTGATGCACCAGGTAACATTTGACAAAATGAATTATATTCGATCAACTCCTGTTCCGTAATATCTCTTCTTTTATTTACAAACGTTTTTAACATCATACCTAAATGACCTTGAGGTCCGCCAAATGCTGTTAGACTGTAAAAAAATACAGCCCGTAAAAAAGGTATATGTCTTAAAATATACAATTATATATATCGAGATTTTAAAAGTATTAAAAACTATAAGTATCCTTTGCAATAGTATTTACAATATCTATTGAAACATCATTACGTAATTTATCATTTGATATAAATCTGTATCTAAGTAATTGAACTTTAATATATCCTAAATCATATTTCAAAATCCAATTACCATTTTGATATTTATATTTTTTAATTGCAAAAGCAGTATTTCGTAGAGGTAAACTATCGTTAATATCTATCCTATATTTTTGAGTATTTTCTGAAATAGGAGTTTTTAATTCATTAGACGAAAATAAAAAATGAACATCTTTCGTTTCATTAGTTAAATAATCTTTTGGAATTATTCTAAATATTTTTACTTCTTCATCATAATAAGTAACCTTATTATTAACCACAGTATTTAAATGATTTTTCAAAGAGTCGTCTGTAGTAAAATACTCTATATAAAATACTTTACTTATATCTATTTTTTTTTGTTGTTTACATGATATTAAAATAAATATAGTTATTAGAAATACTAATCCTGTTTTTTTATACATATGTTTAACTGATTATTTTAAAATTATAAATTATATCGGGTACTTATATCAAGCATTTGATCAATAGGTTTCTTTGCAGCTAATCTTAATCCTTCTTCCATTGTAATTTCAGGTGTTTCATATTTTAAACACAAGTACAATTTTTCTAAGGTATTTAATTTCATATAAGGGCAATCATTACATGCACAACTATTATTAGGAGGAGCTGGTATAAATGTTTTAGTAGGATTAGCCTTTTGCATCTGATGCAATATACCAGCCTCTGTAGCCACAATAAATTCCTGGCTAGTATCTGTGTGGGAAAACTTTAAAAGTCCTGTGGTGCTCCCTATATAATCTGCAACAGCTAATACAGCTTCTTCACATTCAGGGTGAGCAATAAATTTTGCTTTTGGATGCCTTATTTTTAATTTAATTATTTTTTCTAAACTAAAAATTTCATGAACCATACATGAACCATTCCAAAGTAACATATTCCTACCTGTTTGTTTATTGATATAAGCACCCAAATTCTTATCTGGAGCAAATATGATGGGTTGGCTTAGAGGAAGGCTTTCAACGATTTTTTGAGCATTACTGCTCGTGCAAATGATATCACTCAAAGCTTTCATACCCGCACTACAATTTATATATGTAATAACCTTATGATTTGGATATTTATCTTTAAAAACTTTAAATAATAAAGGAGGTGCAGAATCACTTAAAGAACAGCCAGCATTTAAATCTGGTAATAATACTTTTTTTAATGGGTTAAGAATTTTTGCTGTTTCAGCCATAAAATGAACTCCCGCAAAAACAATGATATCAGCATTTGTTGTTGCGGCATTTTGTGCTAACCCTAAACTATCCCCAATATAATCTGCTACATCTTGAATATCTGGCTCCTGATAATAATGTGCGAGGATTACTGCATTTTTTTCTTTTTTTAATTTTTCAATTTCTAAAAACAAATCAAGCGTAGGATCTAAAGGTAAATCGAGATACCCTTTTTCCTCAATAGATTTTTTAATTTTTTCACTGTGTATATCTATCATAATATGTATTAATACTACTTATTTATATAAACCTTATTACTATTAGGGCTGTTAATATGTGGAAATATAGCTTTTCCTAACTATTGTAAATTTAAAATTTTTGTTTTATCCACTCTCATCCACAAGCTATTAACATTTATTATTACTAACATACAATGACCAAAATACTTAACCATTACTATTTTTAAAATTTTATTTATAATTAACTAACATAGGTTAATAAATTATTAGGTGGATAATAAAATCGATCATTTTTTTTAAAATCATGTTAATTGTATCCGCATAAAATGGGTGAAACACTCCCTCCTTTCGCCCTTTTCAAAAATACCCTCCTTTTACCCTCTATTTACCCCCAGCCTAAATTCAAATTAAACCTACTTATTAACATAAAAAAGGGCTTACCAACAATAGCTGTGAATAACCAAAATATTATAAAAAATAGAGCTTCGAAATTTTAAAAAGTCCTTTTAACTTCAATCAGCCCCGAAACTCATAATATAATGTTTATCCACATGATACTTATTAAGTGTTAATATCCATTTTTCCCCTATTTTTGCCGTCCAAATTTAATCAATTAATCAAATGCAAATTATTCAAAGTATTCGTGATAAAGGAGCAGCCATTACAGTTGGTGTAATCGTATTATGCCTTATTGGTTTTGTTTTAATGGATGCTAAACAAGGTAACAACCGTTTGTTTGGATCTTTATCACAGAGTGTAGGTAAAGTAAATGGAGAAGCTGTTCCGCTTTCTGAGTTTAATAAACGTATGAACCAGGCTGAAGCCCAGGAAGAACAAAGAAGTGGACAACGTCCCAATGGTATAAAAGTAAACCAAATCAGAGAGCAGGTTTGGAATCAGATTGTTGCAGAAAAAATATTTTTTGAGGAAGCTGATAAACTTGGAATTTCTTTTTCTCCAGCTGAACTATCTTCTATATTATTAAGTAGCGATCCTAATAATCCGTTTATGCAACAGCAAGGGATGACAGACCCGGCTACCGGAAAATTAGATATGACAAAAGCACAGGAAGCTTTGCGTAATATTAAAAAACTAAAAGGCGAACAAAAGGAAGCGGTAAATAACGAAATTATCAATCCGTTAAAACTATCTGCTATTGTTGCTAAATATAGTGGTCTTTTAAGCGCAAGTGCATATTATCCAAAATGGATGCAGGAAAAAGAAATTGCTGAAGCAAAGAATTTTGCAGAAATATCTTATGTAGCGGTACCTTATAGTGAAATATCCGACAGCGCTGTTCAGGTAAAAGATGCAGATATTAACGAATATGTAAAAAAGCACAAAGAATTATTTAAACAAGAAGCAGGAAGGGTAATTTCTTATGTAAGTTTTAGCCAATTACCAAGCAAAGAAGACAGCAATAGGGTAAGAGAGATGGTAGAAAATATTAAAACATCTTTTACTGCAGATACAAACGCTCAATCTTTTGTTGCAAGAAATACTTCGGTAATAGATTTTCAAAATACTTATTTACCAAAATCAAAAATTCAGTCAAGCCAAACTGATTCAATTGCAAAACTTCCAGAAGGTACAGTTTATGGTCCTTATGTAGATGGAGAATCATATGTAGTGGCTAAAATGCTTGGAAGCAAACAACTACCAGATAGTGTTAAAGCCCGTCATATATTAATACCTACCGTAAACCCTCAAACAGGAGAGCAGATAAATGCAGATACAACAGCAAAAAAATTAGCGGACAGTTTATTAAATGCAATTAAAGGTGGCGCTGATTTTGCAGCTCTTGCTTTAAAATATTCATCTGATGGAAGTAAAGACAAAGGTGGTGACCTTGGAACATTTGCTTATGGTGCTATGGTTCCCGAATTCAATGACTTTACATTTAACAAACCAGTAGGTTCTAAAGATGTGGTAAGAACACAATATGGATATCATGTAATTGAAATTACCAATCAGAAAGATTTTAAACCTGCATATAAAATAGCATTTGTTGCAAAAGAAATCACTTCAAGTGATTTAACCGTAAACAGTGCAAGTTTGCTTGCAACCAAAGCTTCTGCCGTAAAAAGCAGTACAGAATTGTCTAAATATATTCAAGCCAATGGTTTAAAAATGATTCAAAATCCATTGCCACTTAAAGAAAATGATTATAGTGTAGGCAACTTGCAAGAAGCAAGACAATTGGTTCGTTGGGCATTTGAAGCTAAGAAAGGTGAAGTAAGCGAACCCTTCAGTATAGCCGACGAGTTTGTTGTAGCTGTTTTAGAAAAAGTTTTAGAAGAGGGTGTTCAGGATGCAGAAACGGCAAGAAGCGGTGCTGAAGCAATCATTAGAAATGAGAAAAAAGCCGAAATTATAAAAACAAAACTTGGAGTTACTCCAACATTGGAAACAGCGGCAGCAGCTTATAATAAACAAATTTTACAGGCTGGAGCTGACTCTTCTATTACCCTTAATGCACAAATCATTAATGGTTTAGGTGTTGAACCAAAACTATTGGGCGCATCATTTAACAAAGACAACCAAGCTAAACCAACGGCCCCCATTTCGGGAAACAGCGGGGTTTATGTTTTAAAAGTAAACAGTGTAAAATCTAAACCAGCAGACGCTCCAGAAATGGCAGCTCAGCAAGCAACTACCAGGTTATCTGCTATTCGTAGTCAAACTAATAATTGGTATGAGGGTTTGAGAAAACAAGCTACTATTAAAGATAGTCGTAGCAAATTATTTTAAAATTTTCCTTAAAACGAACATACAAAAGCCGGTCCTTACAAAAGGGCCGGCTTTTTTGTTTTAGTTTTGTATTATGAGCGAAACCTTTGTAAATAAAGTAGCAGACAGCGGAATTGTAACCCTGAACCTTGAAGATTATTATCCCAAAGAGACTATCATAGTTTTTGACATGAAAGATTATCTTTTTATGGGGTTGATTTTAAAAGAAAAAGATTTTAGGGAATCGCTAAAGGAATTAGACCTTTCTGTATTTGAAAATAAAATTGTTGCACTTACCTGTAGTGCAGATGCTGTAATTCCTATGTGGGCATATATGCTTGCTGCTAGCGCATTGCAACCTTTGGCTAAAGAAATTGTATTTGGAAACAAAGAAGAAGCGGTTAAAACAATTCTTAAAAAAAATATAGCGGCAATTAATGTAGACGATTTTGAAGATAAAAAAGTCGTTATAAAAGGTTGTGGAGAATTGCCGGTAACGGAATCAGCATTTGTAGAGATTACAAAAAAGTTAAGACCGGTAGCTAAAAGTATTATGTACGGTGAACCCTGTAGTACGGTGCCGGTTTACAAAAAACCTCTCCAGAGAATATAAAAAAGAGGGTAAACCATTTTACCCTCTTTAAATATTTTAATAACGTCCTCTACTTCTATCATTATTAAATCCACCACTGCCGCTATTTCCACGATTACCACCACCGCCAGATGGTGGTCCACTACGCTCTTCGGCTTCTTTTATTACAAGTGGTTTTTTGCCCAAAGAAATACCGTTCATGCTTTCCATAGCATCGGTGCCTTCTGCACGATCTGGCATTTCCACAAAACCAAAAGCTCTGCTTTTACCGGTTTCACGATCAATGGCTACCTTTGCAGAAGTTACGGTGCCAAATTTTTCAAATATTTCTTCCAGTTCTGCATCATCAAGATCATAGGGAAGACCTGCTACAAAAAGTTTCATAAAAGCTTTATTTTTTGTAAAAGTATAAAACTTATCCAATCATGTATGTTATTGTGAAGAATTTATCTTCGGCACGATCTTTTAATAGTGTAAATAAATAAAAAACAATATGAATAAGCTGATAAGGTCATTAATTGCGGGCTATGGTGCAAAAAAATTAGGGGGAGGGTGCCTAAGCACCATAATTGTATTTTTAATTATTTGGTGGGCTCTAGGTAGTTGCTAAAATAATAATGAAGCCATTTAATTTACTTATGAACATCCCCTTAAACAATTCCTGACCAACTTTCCTTGGTGGAATATTTTCTAATTTGCTATTTTGTAGCGTTTGTCTTTAAGCCCCACGCTGTTTCAAATTTAGCAATTCATTTCTTATGTTGTTCCGATATTTGCTGTGTTATATTTTAATTTTCACCTACCCTTAAAAAGTTAATGTATGAAAAGACTGTTTTTTATAATACTGACCATCATTTTTATTTCTTGTAATAGGAACGAAAAAAAACCGGATAATACAATAGCTTCCCAAATTATTACCGATAGTACCGAAAACCTTAAACCCCTGAATATATATAACCCTGAATCCAAACTGTATGTTTGGAAGAGTTCTTTTGATTATACAAAATCAAAAAACCACGAGTTGGTGCCCGAGATTTTAAATGCGGATAGTCTAATTAAAGGTTTAAACGAGTTGAACGAAAATATAGTGTTAGAAAAAATAAAAATTAGTGGTGATACAATTTATACTGAAGTAAAAGACAGTGAATATTTAACAGAGGCAATAGGAACAACAGGAGCAGAAATGTATCTGGCTGACGTGGTCTTAAACCTTACAGAAGTGGCTGGAATAAAATTTGTAAACATCAACCTAAAAGAAGGAAGCCATATGCAGCCGGGAACATGGAGTAAGGATAATTTTTCAAAATACAAACCTGTAAATTAAAAACAAGTATGATTTCTTATAATCCAAAAGAGTGGTTCACCTTTATTTTTAGATTTCATAAAGCAGATACGTTTCGTAAACTAGCCCCTCTTTTACTGGCCATCGCTATTTATAGTGGAGCCATCGCTTGGCTCGAGCTCGAATATTGGGAGTTAACAGAATTTAGTAAAGTGAAAAATATTCCACTGATGCATAGCCTCCTTGGTTTTGCTATTTCTATGTTATTGGTTTTTAGAACAAATACAGCTTATGACCGATGGTGGGAAGGTAGAAAATTATGGGGATCACTCACAAATAATAGCAGAAACCTTGCGCAAAAAATTGCTGCAATTATTCCGGAAACAGAAAAAGAAGAACTGGAATTTTTTAAAAAAATAATTCCAGCTTATGCGCAAGCTTTGCACAATCATTTACATAAAGAAAAAACAAGGCTGGCTTTATTTGAGGATGAGCAGCACGGCCATTTATTAAAAGACCTGGACGAAGAAAAACATATTCCCAATCAACTATCGCTCCTGATGTATAGACATATTCATAATTTACAACAAAGAGGGATTCTTAAAGCAGAACATTTATACTATCTAAACAATGAACTGCAATCGTTTACCGATATATGTGGTGCATGCGAAAGAATAAAAAATACACCGATTCCTTATTCTTATAGTGTTTTTATAAAAAAATTCATTTTCTTCTATATCATGAGCCTTCCCTTTGGTTATGTTTTCAGTATGGGATATTATGTAATTCCCGTAGTGGCCTTTATATTTTATGTATTAGCCAGTTTGGAATTGATTGCAGAAGAAATAGAAGACCCTTTTGGTGGCGACGAGAATGATGTGCCAACTGAAAAAATCGCACAAAATATACATAAACACATATGGGAGATTTTATGAGAAAATAATATTGCTACTCATCCATTCATTGTTACCTAATTATATCGGATGAGTTTTGGCATCTGTGCCTTGATATTTCTATCTTTGCTGCCAATAATTTTTTCTATGTTCAACAAACGAATAAAAATAAAAGCGCTGTTGCAGAACGATGCAACAGATTACGAAGCTACAGTAATGGGTTGGGTACGCACATTTCGCAACAATCAGTTTATTGCACTTAACGATGGCAGTACCAATAATAATTTACAGGTAATGGCTGCCCTTGGCCTTTTAGACGAAACGACTCTAAAAAGGATTACCACAGGAGCTTGTATAAAAGCCACAGGAAAAGTGATAGCATCGCTTGGGAAAGGACAAAAAGTAGAATTACAAGCTACATCAATAGAAATTTTGGGCGACAGTGACGCAGAAAAATTTCCATTACAACCTAAAAAACATAGTCTTGAATTTTTAAGAGAAATTGCTCATCTGCGTTTTCGTACCAATACATTTGGTGCTATTTTCAGGGTTAGACATTCTTTGGCATTTGCTATTCATAAATTTTACAATGATCGTGGGTTTGTGTATATGCATACTCCTATCATAACCGGAAGTGATGCAGAAGGCGCCGGCGAAATGTTTCAGGTAACAACTTTACCATTGGATGGTACAGCTCCAAAAAATGAAGATGGAACCATTAATTTTAAAGATGATTTTTTTGGTCGCAGCACCAATCTTACTGTGAGCGGTCAGTTGGAGGGAGAGTTAGCAGCAATGGCTTTTAGTGATATTTACACTTTTGGTCCAACTTTTCGTGCCGAAAACAGCAATACAACCCGTCATCTTGCAGAGTTCTGGATGATAGAACCGGAGGTTGCGTTTGCAGATCTAGAAGATAATATGAATCTTGCCGAAGACTTTATTAAGTATATCATTGGTTATGCAATGGAACATAATAAAGAAGATTTGGAGTTTTTAGCACAAAGGCTGGTTGAAGAAGAAAAGGCCAAACCACAAAACGAACGAAGCGAAATGGACCTGATTGAAAAACTCGAATTTGTAGTTAAAAACGATTTTGAACGCATTACTTATACCGAAGCCATAGAAATTCTGAGAGAAAGCAATCACAACAAGAAAAAGAAATTTCAATATTTGGTAGAAGGCTGGGGAATTGACTTGCAGAGTGAGCACGAAAGATACTTGGTAGAAAAACATTTTAAAAAACCGGTTATTCTTACTGATTATCCAAAAGATATCAAAGCGTTTTACATGCGCCAAAACGATGATGGAAAAACTGTTGCAGCTATGGATATACTTGCCCCAGGCATTGGAGAAATTGTGGGTGGTTCTCAAAGAGAAGAAAGAATGGACAAACTATTGAAGCGTATGGAAGAGATGCATATTCCTGCAGAAGAACTTGATTGGTATTTGGATACCCGTCGTTTTGGTGCCTGCCCACATGCTGGATTTGGCCTTGGTTTTGAAAGACTGGTATTGTTTGTAACCGGCATGACTAATATTAGGGATGTAATTCCTTTTCCACGTTTCCCTAAGAGCGCAGCGTTCTAAAAAACAACCCATATTTTTTATAAAAACTCCTTGTGATATTTTACATGGAGTTTTTTTTTGCAAAAGAAATTTCGTAAGAAGCTTGCAATTTCAAAAACCATTGTCTATTTTACTAAGAAAAAAAACATGAAAAAAATCCTTTCAGTATTTATGCTACCCTCAATGATGTTTCTTTTTTCCTGTAACACTGCCAGCGAAAAAATTGAAGTAAAGTCTTTTACACTCGACTCTGCAAAAGCACAGATAGCAAGTAGTAACGAGCTTTTTGGAAAATCTTGGGCTACAGGAGATAGCACTGCGTTTGCAGCATGTTATGCCATAGATGCATGTATCAATGCTCCAAATTTTCCTCGAATGTGTGGTACAGCTGCTATTACTGCTTTTTTTAATGGTGGCTATGCTATGGGTATACGGGGTGCTACCCTTACAACAGAAGATGTTGTTGGTGGACCGGAAGTGGTAGCAGAAACCGGAACCTATGTAATGTTAGACAGCGCCGGAAATAAATTGGAAAAAGGGAAATTTATTGTATTGTGGAAACAGGAAAAAGGAATTTGGAAAATGTACAGAGATATTTGGAACAGCGATGCTTCGCCCCTTCCACCACCATCGGTTCCCGTGAAATAGTATAGTCTAAATATTTAAATAATTAAAACCGCAATTCTGTTGCGGTTTTTTTATTTCTGCCATCTATATTATTAATTAAATTTACCTCCACAAATACAACTTATGCCCGGAAAAAAATATCTTGAATATATACTCAATCCTTTAGAGTTGCTTCGTACCAAAAAAGTATTGCATGTCAATCCAACGGTTTTACCTGACCGTGTTCCAACTGCAGAATCGTCTATTATGTTATATGAATATAACAACGACAAGGTAGATTCTCATACGCTTAAAGATGTGAACGATTGTTTTCCATATTTGAATACGCCTACCAACTCTTGGATTAATGTAGATGGGCTTCGAAAAGAAGATGTAGAAAAACTATGTACTCATTTTGCGGTTCACCCATTGCTTATAGAAGATATATTAAGCATTGGTCAACGCCCTAAGATGGACGAGATCAACGGCTTGTTGTTTTGCCTGATGAATATGTTGTATTTCAATGAAAAAGATTCTTCGGTAGAAACGGAACAAGTAAGTATTATATTGGGAAAAAATTTTGTAATCAGTTTTCAGGAAGATGTTAGTCGGGATCTTTTTAATCCAGTGAGGGACAAGCTAAAATTATCAGGAAGTAAAGTACGGATGTCGGGTTGTGATTTTTTATACTACAGCCTTATTGATATGGTGGTAGATAATTTTTATGTGGTGATGGAAAAACTGGGGGATCGAATTGAACAACTGGAAGAAGAGATTATCAGAAGGCCCAACAACAGAAGTTTAGCACAAATAAATAGGCTGAGAAAAGAATTGATCTTTTTAAAAAGAAATGTGAGCCCTGTACGAGAACTGGTAAATGGTATTTTAAGAAGCGAGAGCGAACTTATAGAAGAAAGAACAGAAAAATATTTTAAAGATGTGTATGACCATATTGTGCAGGCACATGATCTTGCAGAAAACTACCGGGATATGATGATGAGCCTTCAGGATCTTTACCTTAATAATGTGAATCTAAAACTAAACGAAGTAATGAAGGTAATGGCTATCGTTACCTGTTTGCTGGCTCCCGCAACCGTAATTGGCGGTATTTTCGGAATGAACTTCGATATCATTCCTCTCTTGCATAATCAATGGGGGTTTTTCATTTCGGTGGCCCTAATGCTTATTGTTCCTATATGGATGATTATTATTTTTAAAAGAAGAGGCTGGTTTTAAAAATAGAATAATCTGTTTGCCTTACCTAAAATAGATTTTCTTTGTACCTCAATGGCGTTACAAATAACATCACTTAATTCGGGTAGTAATGGAAACTGTTATTATATCGGGAATGATACTGATGCTGTATTGGTAGATACCGGAATTAGCTGTAAAGAAACAGAGAAGAGAATGTTTTCTCTTGGCTTAACAATGCAAAAAGTAAAAGCTGTTTTTATTTCTCATGAGCATACTGATCATATTAAGGGGTTGCAGGTTATTGCGTCTAAATATGATTTGCCTGTATATATTTCTCAAGGCACATATATAAAAAGTGGTTTACAATTACCCACAGAAACCTTGCAGTGGATAGACACGAAGCAAAATGTAAAAATTGGAACACTGGAAATAACCTCATTTACAAAAAAGCACGATGCGGCCGATCCGCACAGTTTTATCATTAGCTGCAATGGGCTTAATGTAGGAGTGTTTACTGACATTGGAGCAGCCTGCAGTAATGTAACCAAACATTTTAATCTTTGCCATGCTGCTTTTTTGGAAGCCAACTATGATGAAACGATGTTTGAAAACGGGCATTATCCAATTTATTTAAAGAACCGCATCAGGGGTGGCCGGGGCCATTTATCCAACAAACAAGCGTTGGAAATATTCACCACCCATCGACCATCTTTTATGAGCCACTTGTTTTTATCTCATTTATCTAAAGACAACAATGACCCAATTCTGGTGCAGCGGCTATTTGAAAACCATTCCTTGAACACAAAAATAATTGTAGCATCAAGGTATGAGGCCACCCAAGTTTTTAGCATTGAAAAAACAAGACCAGAAATAGCAAAATCAAAAAAAATAAAAACAAAAATTAACGTCTCTCAAATGGGAATGTTTGACTAAATAAAATTCACCTTCATGTTAGAAATAAAAAAGCACAAGCATTCTTTTCGAATACCTGTGCTTTTTAAAAAACGAATTATATAAAATTAAAACTCTCTTCTTCCCGATTTTTTTCTGTCTCCACCAGCGCCACCATGCTTTACCTGTGGTTTTCTATTACCCGGTTGAGAATGGCCTTGAGAATTCCTTTGGGGTCTCTGCTGCTTGTTTTGTCCCTGAGGAGGTCTGCTTAATATTTGTGTAAACGTAGTATGATATGGATGGTTGCTTTGTAGCGGAATAGCCTTACCAATTAATTTTTGAATATCTCTCAGATCAGCGGTTTCTTCTGCTTCGCAAAAAGTTAAAGAAATTCCACTTGCGCCGGCTCTGCCCGTACGGCCAATGCGATGAACATAGGTTTCTGGTATTTCAGGAATCTCGTAATTAATCACATGAGTTAGGTCATCGATATCAATACCACGAGCAGCAATATCAGTAGCTACCAATATACGGGTGGTGCGACTTTTAAAATTGCTTAATGCACGTTGTCTGGCATTTTGTGATTTGTTGCCATGAATGGCTTCTGCACTGATGCCAATCTTGTGAAGGTCTTTAACCACTTTATCTGCACCATGTTTGGTACGGGTAAAAACCAATGCTGTTTCTATATCCTGATCTTTTAAAATATGTTCCAGTAAAGCTCTTTTGTTTTCTTTGGTTACATAATACAACCATTGCTCAATACTATTGGCTGTTGTACTTGGCGGAGTAACAGATACTTTTACCGGCTCGTGTAAAATACTATTAGCAAGTGACTGAATTTCCGGAGGCATCGTTGCAGAAAAAAACAGGGTTTGTCTTTTTGCGGGAATTTTAGTGATAATTCTTTTTACATCATGTACAAATCCCATATCGAGCATACGGTCTGCCTCATCTAGTACGAAGATTTCTACTTCATTTAAACGAACCAAACCCTGGCTGCAAAGATCAAGAAGGCGCCCTGGTGTTGCCACTAAAATATCAACGCCTCTTTTAAGCGCATCTACCTGTGGCCCCTGGTTTACGCCACCAAAGATTACTAGGTTTTTTAAACGCAAGTGACGTCCGTAGGCATTAAAGCTTTCCTGAATTTGTATAGCAAGTTCACGGGTTGGTGTTAGAATAAGCGCACGAATTGGTCTTGCCCCACTGCTGGCCATTGTTTTTGGTTTGGCCAGTAATTGCAGCATTGGAATGGCAAAAGCGGCTGTTTTTCCTGTACCTGTTTGGGCACAACCCAGCAAATCTTTTTGAGCCATTACGTGTGGTATGGCTGCTTCCTGAATAGGCGTAGGCTTTGAATAGCCTTCTTCGTTAAGCGCATCTAATATGGGCTTAATGATGTTTAAGTCTGTAAATAACAAATTGTATTTTTTAAAATTTAGTGCGGGAATGAAGCAAAACTTCATCATTAAAAAACGAGTATGCGGTTAAGCATATATTTCGGAGAATAATACTGGCTGATAATGCCGCGGAATAAATGAACTCGGGCGAAGATAGGCTTTAAATCTTAGATATGAGCTTTATACCCATATCTTAGAAAAGTAGACTGTATAGAGTGTGCTGTTATTTTGATTATCTTTTAAACATATTCATCATTGTCAACGTTTCTGCAATCATTTTTTGATTAAACTCTAGTGTAAGTTTTTTGTGATTGATAGCATCAACGATAGTACCAATAAGACAAAGTCCACCGGTAAATAGATAAAGAATCCCCATTCCTATTTGCCCCATCAAAAAACGATGTATGCCCGAAAAAAAGACAAGGCCCAAAAGGCAGGTTAATAAAATCGTTTGCTCATCTTTTCTTTTGGTTCGGTATATCATTATAAATTGTTGCAACTGTTCGTTGGAAAAACTTTTGGTAACCATATCTATTTGTATAAGCTCTTCGGGAGTCGTATCATATAATTGACTCATTAATGTGGGATTGATACCACTGTTATTGCCAGCTGTTTGCATAATATTATTTTTACGTTGGTAAGATAATAAAACTGTTTTTTATTAATGTATAAATTCTGTAAAGTAAAACACCTAAAGCAAAAATTCCTAACGGGTGTGCCTGTAAAGATTGGTTCAGCTCTCCACGAAACAACCAAGATACCGAATGTCCCAAACCGCAACCGGGACAAAAAGGAAGTCCAATCCATTTAAATACACATAAAGAAAAATGGTTTGTTTCAGCCGGGTTGATGCAGGCTAGCCAAACTAATCCCGTAGTCCAAACCAAAAGCTCAAAATAGGGAGCGATGTATTTTTTAAAATGTAGCAATATTTTTATTTTCTAATTGGAACTTATTTTACCCGCACATACAAATGCGCAATACTGTTTTTTCCGCTTGCCCTTTCTTCAATGGCTATTTCTGAAATATTTCTGATGATGTCTACAAGTTTTTTGAAACCATAATTACGAGGATCAAAAGAAGGTTCTTTTTTGATGATATGATTTCCCAAAGAACTAAGAAAAACCCATCCATCTTCTTCCGCAAGATCATTGATACTGCTAACGATTAGTTTTCTTAAAGTTTTATTTAGACCCGCAGATTCTGTGGGTTTTTTAGTTGTTTTTTTAGGGCCTGTTTTTTCGGGGATATCATCTTTATTTTCTTTCTGTAAAATTTCGATAAAGATAAATTTATTGCAGGCCGCTATAAAAGCATAAGGTGTTTTTTTCTCTCCAATGCCAAATACTTTTTTTCCAGCTTCTCTAAGCCTTGTTGCCAAACGGGTAAAATCGCTGTCGCTACTAATGATACAAAAACCATCAATTTGACCTGTGTATAAAATATCCATTGCATCTATAATCAGAGCAGAATCGGAAGAGTTTTTCCCACTTGTATAACTGTATTGCTGCACAGGTGTAATGGCGTTTTCAAGTAAAACGGTTTTCCATCCACCTAAAGTTGGTTTGGTCCAGTCGCCATAAATTCTTTTAAAAGTAGGGGTGCCATACCTTGCTATTTCTTCCAGCATACCTTTAATATTTGAATAAGGAACATTATCGGCATCTATCAATACCGCCAGTTTTAATTCTTTGTTTGTTTCCATATGTTCATTTGTTATTGTAAGGTACATAAATCTTAATTTAAAATAAGGGTAGAAATAATACAACAGTTATTCGCAAAACGAATTTATAAACGCTTCAAATAAAATTTAAAATCCTCTTTAGATCACGATAATCCAATCTTAGCAATTTTGTATATTTTTTTGTAGATTGTCACTATCTTAGCTTTCAAAATTTATTAAACACAAAAAATAGTTCAACATGAAAAAGTTATTGTTTATTCTTTTGGTGAGCACTATAACCATGAGCTCTACCTGTTCTAAGGAAGATAATAGTTCTAGCACCAGTATAAGTATTAACAGTTCGCAAGTGCCGTCTGCAGTAATGACTGCTTTTACCGCTAAGTATCCTGCGGCTACCGGTCAAATTGAGTGGGAACTAGAAAACGGCAATACCTATAAGGTTAAATTTTTTATTGGAAGCCAACGTTGGCAGGCCTACTTTTCAGCAGCAGGTGTATTTATTTCAGAGAAAACAATTTAAGCAGCATTATCAAAATATAAATAAAGAAGCCTGGCATTTTGCTAAACCCAAATGCCAGGCTTTTCAATTAATAAGGCTTAGAAAAAAAATATTAAACGTTTTTATCTTTTTTAAGTAGCGCATATATTTCGAGATTAATAAATCTACCCTCCTTTATTTCGCATTCTTTCAGCGTTCCCTCATAAACAAAACCCAATTTTTTTAAAACTGCAATACTTGCAGGATTATTATCTTCTACCTCAGCTGCAATACGGTGTAAGTCCATTTCATTAAATCCATATTCAAAAATTTTATTCAATGCTTCCGGTACAATTCCCTTTCCCCAATACTCCGGAAATATCCAATACCCGGTTTCTACTTTCCTGTGTTCTTTTTTCCAGAAATTGAGAGTGCATACACCATAAAAAATATTGTTATCTAGAGAACAGATTGCCCAGCAGCGACCAGTATCATTTTTTATCATATTGGCATACCAGTCCATTTGTTCCTGCGTGGCTTCGAGCGTATGAAAGGAAATTCCAAAATATTTGATTACATCTGGGTGAGAGAACCCTTTGAAAATATCATGGATATCCTCTTGCAGAATTTCTCTCAGCAGGAGTCTTTCTGTTTGTAGTACAGGAAAAGAGTTTTGCATTTTATTTTTTTAATAATAAATCACTATACGATACAGCAATATATTCCGAAGGCTTTATTTCAAACAGGTTAGCATAAAAATCACATTGTTCCTGAATTTTCCCAAGCCCCAATTCTCCACTATTGTCAATAGCTTCTACTTCAATAAATTTTCCTAAACCTTCTACCTCATCAAAGTGAAATTTTACATTGTCTATAAAATATATACGCCGCTTTTTATCAACTACAACTTTTATTCCGTGTAGTTTTATAAGAATTTCTTTGAGTCCAGAACTGGATTCATATTTGTGCAGCAGAACTTGCGATTGTTTACATCCTGCATCATTGGGCCTATCATACCAAATAAGTGCGCTTTCGATAGAACCCTCCCTTAATTTTAACCTACCGTCACTAACATTAAAATAAGTATCAATTTGCCTGTCTTGCCCAGCAAAAACAGGTTTTTTTGTTTGCAATATTCGTTCAATATTTTCAGGGTCTATTACACGAGCTTTAAATTCTATAATATTAATGGCCATACAGTTTTTTTGAAAATCAAGGTAAAGACTAAATAGTTAAATAAAAAAACTTCCTGTTTTTGGCAGGAAGTTTTTTTATTTATTAGCCTGTATAAATTACCGAACTAGTTTTAATTCGTTGATGATATTTTTTGCACCACCCAATTTATCAATACACCATAATACATAACGGATATCAACATTAATGGTGCGGTTCAAATCTTTGTCAAAAGCAATCTTGTGGCTTAGCGCCTCATAGTTGCCGTCAAAAGCAAGGCCAATAAGATTACCATTACCATCTATAACAGGGCTACCACTGTTACCTCCGGTAATATCATTCGTGGTAATAAAACCTATAACAAGATCATTTCGGCTTTTATCTACATATTGGCCAAAGTCTTTTTTCTTTAATAATTCAATTTGATTTGCAGGAAGATCATATTCATAATCGCCTGCTTTGTATTTTTCTAAAATTCCTTTGCTGGTAGTTATATAATCATATTGTACAGCATCACGAGGTTTGTAACTTTTTACATTACCAAAACTTACCCTCATGCTAAAATTGGCATCAGGATACATTTTACTTACTGCTGCAGGATTCATTTCCATAATACCCTTCATATAACTGCGGCCTAACTCATTGTTTTTATTATTAAACTCTGTGAATAAAGGAGCATATTTTGTATTGTAATTTTTTACAAATGATGCTGCAAAATCAAATGCTGGATCTGCCTGAAGTGAATTTGCGTCAGGATTTGATATAAAAGCACTCCATTTAGTATCATTTAAAACCATACTGTTTGCAAAAACATCGGCAGCCCATTTTTTATAAGTAGCCTCGTCTTTTAGATCACCATATGCAGCCTTTAGTTTTTCATAGAATCCAATCGGATGTTGACTTTTATCAATATCGTTGTAAAAAGCTTGTGCTACAGCCGCCAATATTTTTACATCGCTTGGCAGGTCTTCGCCTTCAAGGAAAGCTTTGCGTTGGTTATCTGCGGCGTCAGCAGCTTTTTTAATATCAGCAGAGCTGGAACCCTGTTTAACCATAGTAGCTTCAAGTCCCATTAATGAAGAAGAAAAAGCAGACAACGGAGAACCAAGGATACCTTCTCTAAGATATTGACGGTGTTTGCTGTATGGAGTCCATGCGGCATAAGCCTTATCATAATCATTTAATATATGCTCATAATCGCCTTTGCCTTTTGCCCAACTTGCAAACTTTTGTTCGTATTGTTGTTTCGCTTCGTAGGTTTTAAATTTGATCAGTTGTTTTGTTTCGCCCTCAAAGAATTTCCAATAGTTGGCAATACCTGCATAGCTGCTGGCAAGCTTTAGTTTTACTGCAGGGTCTTTGATCATTTGCTCATGCATAAACTTTAAACGCATATCTCTTAATGCAACCAGTGCAGGATTATCTACTTCATTTTTTAATTTAATACCATAACTGGTTTCGTAACGGTTGGTTCCGCCGGGGTAGCCATAAATCATGGCATAATCGCCGTCTTTAACTCCCTTAAGGCTTACAGGTAAAAAATGTTTGGGTTTTAGTGGAACATTTTCTTTGCTATACTCAGCCGGTTTGCCATCTGTTGTAGCATATACCCTGAATATAGAAAAATCGCCAGTATGACGGGGCCATTCCCAGTTGTCTGTATCACCACCAAATTTTCCAACACTTTCTGGAGGCGCACCTACCAGTCTAATGTCTCTGTAAGTTTGGTATACATACATGATATACTGATTGTCTTTGAACATGCTGTAAATTCTTCCAGCTTTGCCATTTTCTTTATCAGCAACCTTATCAGTAATACTTTTATAAACCTCGGGTAATTTTTTTACACGGTCTGCCCATGATAACCCTTTTAAACCTTCTTCAACCTCTTTGGTTACATCAATGATTTTATCAAGAAACTGTACAGTTAGCCTTGATTTTATTTCCTGGTCTTTATTGTAAGCATAAAAACCATCCCTTAGGTAATTGTTTTGCACACTGCTGGCACTGGCAATGGCATCATATCCACAATGATGATTTGTAAAAATAAGTCCTTGGTTGCTTACAATTTCTCCCGTGCAACCACCACCAAAAATAAGTATGGCGTCTTTTAGAGATGATTTATTGATGGAATACAATTGTTCTTTGGTAAGTTTTAATCCTTTTTTTACCATGTCATTGTAGACCTGCTGACCAAGCAGCATTGGCAGCCACATCCCTTCATCAGCATGGGCTTTTAAGAGGCTTGCAGCAAGTACAAGCGTAACAAATAACTTCTTCATAATTCAATCGATTTTTTGTAATGACAAACCTACTCATTTTTTGGTTAAGCATAAAAAAGCCTTAAAAAAGCAAAAAAGCAAAATAGATGCCGTATTTCTTTTATAAATGAAATATTTTGCAGCCTAAATAAATCTAAATTGACACAAGTATATATCATAGCCGCAGTATGTTTTGTTATTGGCTTTAGTATTGCCTTTGTTATACATATTGTAAATATCGGCAGGCTAAAAAAGGAACTTAAAAGTGTTCAGGGGTTTTTAGAAAGTGAAAAACTGATGAAAGACACCTTAAAAAAAGAGAATGCAACGCTTTTTCAGTTGAGACAGGCAATTGAGATGGGCTTGATGAAAAAATTACAGGAAGCCCAGCAGCATATTAAAAGACAGGACGAAGACATCCTTTTACTACAAAAAAGCAATGAGGAAACAGAGGCGCAACTACAGATAACCCAACCAGAGCTGCATACTATTAAATTGAAGTTAATTGAAGCTCAGAATGCCATTGCACGTTACAAAGGCCAATTAGGAAAATAAAAACCATGAACCGCATAAATCCAGATATTGACATTATTTCCGATCTGCTAAAAGCCGTAATAAAGGCAAGGCCAGAAGATATATTTTGTATAAGCCTTTTGCAACAATACCAAGAGCGGGGTGGACTTAGTAAAAAACAACTGGAGGGATTGCTTGGTAAGGCAACAAAATTCACAGATGTTGCACCCGGAAAATTAGCTACACTAGAAGCCATCATTTTAAAAAAACATACCAATCATAGGTCACAACCCACGATTATAGCTATTCCTGAATTAAAAGATGAAACCAGTTTTGGTTTAATCGAAGCCATCTTACAAAAATACCCCGGACACAAAAGGGTGCTTTTTTTTAAAATGAAAATGGATAAAAACGATTTGTTGAACCAGTCTGAAAAAGACGAACTGAATAAGTTTGCAAAGTTGTTATTAAAATAATTACCCCACCCCGTCTACTCATTTGCAACGTTAAAAGATAGCCAATAAAAGGCCGTTTCGATTCCTTTAAGAAAATTTTAATTCTTGATGGCATGGTTTTGACAATATTGTTGTTAACTAAATCACAGCATCATGAAAAAAGTACTACTATTATCTCTCGCAGCAGCCATTAGCTTAGGCACCATGGCCCAACACAATGATGACCATAACAACGAAAAAAGAAAAAAGGGAAAACACGAAACAAAATACAACAATGATCGAAATGGCGAATGTCGAAACGAAAACGATCGAAGGAATGATAACGATGAAGGGCAATGGCAAAACCAGAACAACCAGCGGAACAAAAATAGGTATGACAACCGAAATTTTGGAAATCTCCCACGCAGAGTTAGCGATGCTTTTAACAGAGACTATCCCAATGCTAAATTTATAAACTGGACTTCCGATCGTGGAATTTGGTCTGCAAAATTTCGCAGAAGCGGTTTATTTAGAGGTAATTCTACCGTGAGTTACAGAGCCAATGGTCAGAGAGTAAACAACTATATTGGCCAGGAGCAAAGAAAGGGGACAACTTCCAATAATGGATATTACACCCGAAATAATTAAAACAAACATTAAATAAAAAGGGCTGCAATTGCAGCCCTTTTTATTTACACTAAGAGTATCCCCTCTTTTTAGAATCCAATATTCTGAATAGAGGAACAAGTAATCTTCACACTCATTAATTAGAACCCCAATCTCCTTAATAACCCTAATCTAGCCTCCTCAATAGCCCGCTCAATCACTACTGGCTTGGCATTGTACTAAAGTCAATTTCTTCACATTTAAAGCAAAATGAAACAATCAATTCAGAAAGATTTTTTTTCATGTATAAAAAGGTAGTTTCTATAAAGATTGTACTATTTTAGTGTAGATGAAATATTCGTTTTAAAAACGAAAAAATGTGAATAATTGATTGCGGGATTTACTTTGTTGTTTTGGTGTGGGTAAGCAAAAGTTCTATAAATTGAGTAAGCCTTAGGCGGTTAAAAAGACTGAAACTACAAGAATTATGGTTAACCAAATATGTATGCCAATCAAAAAAAAACTGACTTTTATCATGTTTCATTATTTCAATATGATGAAAATTTGTATAATAAAATCAAAAACTAATTAATTTATTAAAAATTATAAAATGAGTCACAAAAGTAAATTTCCTTTTTATGAATCTTCTCCTGTAAAATCAGAGTTAGAGGGGTGGGTAAACGCTATAGCTAATCAATGTAATGCAACCAATATTCATTGGTGTGATGGAACGAAGCAGGAGTATGATAACCTTTGCGAATTATTGGTTAAAAAGGGAACTTTTTTAAAATTAAATCAGGAAAAACGTCCTAATAGTTTTGCTTGTTTTTCTGATCCAAGTGATGTAGCAAGAGTAGAAGACAAAACTTTTATTTGCAGTCGTAGAAAAGAAGATGCCGGTCCTACAAATAACTGGATGGATCCAAATTCAATGAAACAAAAATTGAATGAGTTAATGAACGATTCAATGACAGGGAGAACACTATATGTAATTCCATTCTGTATGGGGCCAATAGGATCACCCTTTTCCAGGTATGGTGTTCAGTTAACAGATTCAGAATATGTGGTGGTGAATATGTATATCATGACACGAATGGGCGAATCTATTTATCCTTACCTCAAAAGGAACGAGTATGTAAAATGTTTACATACAGTGGGGGCGCCCATTAATCCATCTGAAAAAGATTCTAAATGGCCTAATAATCCTACAACAAAATATATTTCCCATTTTCCCGAAGAAAGGTTGATTATATCTTATGGTAGCGGTTATGGCGGAAACGCCTTAATGGGAAAAAAATGTTTTGCACTTCGTATTGCGTCTGTAATGGGAAGAGAGGAGGGCTGGCTTGCAGAACATATGCTTATTTTGGGGGTAGAATCTCCACAAAAAGAAAAAACATATATCGCGGCGGCTTTCCCAAGCGCATGTGGAAAAACCAACTTTTCTATGATGATTCCTGCCAAAGGTTTGGAAGACTGGAAAGTTACAACTGTGGGAGATGATATTGCTTGGATTCATAAAGGAGAAGATGGCAGTTTATATGCTATCAACCCTGAAGCTGGTTATTTTGGTGTTGCACCCGGAACTAACTATCAAACCAATCCTAATGCAATGGAAAGTATCAAGGCCAATACTATTTTTACCAATGTTGCGGTTACTAAAGATGGTGATGTTTGGTGGGAAGGGATGACCAAAGAAATCCCCGAAGGATTGATTGACTGGCATGGAAAACCTTATGATTCTACAACCGGTGCCCCGGCAGCACATCCCAATAGCAGATTTACTGCCCCAGCATACCAAAACCCTGCAATAGACAGCGAATGGAATAATGCAAATGGAGTTCCTATTGCTGCCTTTATTTTTGGAGGCAGAAGAAGCGCAGCAGTACCATTGGTTTGCCAATCATTTAACTGGAACTTTGGTGTTTATACCGCCGCAACGATGGGTAGCGAAACCACCGCTGCCGCATTCGGTGAAGTAGGAAAAGTAAGACGTGATCCTTTTGCAATGTTGCCTTTTATGGGATATAATATGGGCGATTATGTAAACCATTGGTTACAATTTGGCCGCGATCTTCCTAATCCCCCACGTGTATTTAGTGTAAACTGGTTTAGAAAAGATGAAAACGGTAAGTTTCTGTGGCCTGGCTTTGGAGAAAATATGAGGGTATTGAAATGGATCGTTCAAAGGGTTCATGGCGGAGCAAGTGCGGTTGAATCTCCTATTGGATGGATGCCTCGTTACGAGGATATGGATTGGACAGGGATAGAAAATTTTACTGAAGAAGATTTTGCAAAAATAACCACCATAGACCGTGAGCCATGGAAACAGGAATTGTTGTCTCATGAAGAGTTGTTTGCTAAACTGTATGATAAACTTCCAAAAGAATTTTATTTTATGAGAGAGTTACTGCTAAGTGCTTTATGGCGTTCTCCGGAACATTGGTCATTACAACCAGAACATGTATAGCTGTAATATTAAAATAGGTACTTTGGTAATGTATTTGCTATAATTACCTGCTGTAACTTTATAAAAATATTTGCATTTTTTGGTGCAATGCCTTAACGATTGCTTGTTTTTTTCGATTGCTTGCTGTATGTATTTATTATAGGTCAAATTAAAACTTACGAAATAAATTTTTTAATTTGATCTATATTCACAGCTATCGTTCATCCTTTTTGTTTAAATAGGAAGGGTAAAATTTAATAAACTATGAACTGGTTTATACAGTTATTTACGGAGCAATCCGTAGCACAATCCGTTATCATTTATTCTTTAGTAATTGCAACAGGTATAGCATTTGGGAAATTAAAAATTTTTGGAATTTCTTTTGGTATCACCTGGGTGCTTTTTATTGGTTTACTTGTTTCATTTTTTGGTATCACTATTAATAAAGAAACAGAACATTTTGTAAAAGAATTTGGGTTAATACTTTTTGTTTATTCAGTTGGGCTTCAGGTTGGTCCAGGCTTTTTTGCATCTCTCAAAAAAAGTGCATTGGGCAACAATAGTTTGGCCGCTTCAGTTGTGTTGCTTGGTGTGTTTATTACAATTATCTTTTTTTATACTTCCGGAAATCATATTTCCATCATGGCAGGCGTAATGAGTGGTGCTGTTACCAATACGCCAGGCCTTGCCGCTGCACAGGCTGCGGTAAAAGACTTGCAGGTTACAGGGGTAGACAATTCAATTATAACACTAGCCTACGCAGTGGCTTATCCTTTTGCCGTTATTGGCATTATTTTATCATTGGTATTATTAAGAAAAATCCTAGGAGTAAATATTGCAGACGAGCAGGAATTGCACCGCAAGCTTGGTTTTATACAGTCAAACCGACCGATTTCTATTCATATCATACTTGAAAACAAACAGTTGATAGGACAGCCGCTTAGGCAGATATTTAAAATGTTGAACGAGCCGGTGATCATATCCCGTATGTTTCATAAAGGATCTATTATAACACCTACGCCAGACACCGTATTGAGCGAGGGAGATGTGATGCAGTTTGTAGCGACGAAAAAAATAATGGAAAAAGTAAAATTATTGGTAGGTACAGTAAGTGATATGAATCTGAGAACAGAACCATCCAGTGACTTAATTTCCCGTCAGATAATAGTAACAAGGAAAGACATAACGCACAGGCGTTTAGGTGATATTCCAGAATTGCATCAGGAATCCCTAACTATAACCAGGATAAAAAGGGCTGGAATAGAAATGGTGGCACATGGAAATATTTTTTTACAACTAGGCGACACTATTACCGTAGTGGGTATAGAAGAAAACATCAATCAATTGGCAGAGGTTGTGGGTAATTCTTTAAAAAGACTGGAAGCGCCAGATTTGGGACCCATATTTATTGGAATCGTTTTGGGGGTTGTTTTAGGAAGTATTCCATTTTATATTCCGAGTGTGCCAGTAGCTGTTAAAATAGGAATGGCTGGTGGGCCATTGATTGTGGCACTTTTTTTAAGCCGTTTTGGTAATCATCTTTACCTGAATAATTATACAACCAACAGTGCAAATCTAATTGTAAGAGAAATTGGAATAGCCCTGTTCCTTGCTAGTGTTGGATTAAGCAGTGGACACAACCTGTCTTCTGCATTTACTGATGGCAGCGGATACCAATGGATCTTAATGGGCATAACTATTACAACGGTTCCCTTGTTAATAGTAGGTGTTATTGCATCCAAATTTTTCAGGAAAACCTATTTTGAACTTTGTGGATTACTCGCAGGAGCCTGTACAGATCCTCCGGCATTGGCTTTTGCATTAAAAATGGCAGGCAACGATATTCCATCATCAACCTATGCAACGGTATATCCACTCACAATGATACTCCGCATACTGGCTGCGCAATTGTTGATATTGTTTTTTACCTGATTGTATGTTCCTTTTGTAACACCCAGAAATCTTGATAAGCTATTATAGTGTAACCAAGGATAACCGGGTTTTAACAGAACAAAATAAAAATGAAAAATCTACAAAATATTTTTGTCCTCATTATATTTTTAACCCTATTCCAAACAAAAATAGCTGCCCAAACACCAGCTAAAGAAATAAACGAACAAAGCCAAAGCTGGGTTAGTATTAACAGTACCATTCGGCTCAATAAAAAAATAGGAATTATAGCAGACCTTCATATGAGAAGCAAGCATTTTTTAGGAGACCCGGGCTTTTATTTTGCAAGAGTTGGATTGGATTACTGGATTAAAGAAAACATTACAGCCGCTATTGGATATGGAAATATGTGGGTGGCCCCAACAAAAGCAGCTTGGCAACATTATGCAGAGGAGCATCGTTTTTATCAGCAAATTCAAATAATAACAAAAGTGGGTAAAGTGGGCCTATTAAATCGGTTAAGAAATGAACAACGCTGGCAGGAAAAAATTGTAAATGATCAGTTTATACACGAATATAAATTTACAGACAGGATAAGGTACCTGATGAGTTTAAACATACCTGTATTTAAAAACCCTCATTATCCTTCAGTGATATTATCTGATGAGCTGGCAATGCAGTTTGGAAAAGAAGTGGTTTATAATACATTTGATCAAAACAGAATCTTTCTAGGGGTAAAACAACCCATAAGCAAATCGCTCAGTTTTGACACGGGTTATATGCTGCTGTTTCAGCAAAAAGCATCCGGCTTTCAATATGACAAAAACCACACATTCCGCTTGTTCTTTTATTACACACCCGATCTTAGCAATAAAAAATTGCAATTACTTTAATGACCATTCCTTTTAATTGAAAATTATATAAGGCTTCAATATACACCCGAACTAAAAAGAATAATAACAACATTCAATAGCAAAATTCCCTGCTATTTGACTTCAATGTTTTCGGTGGTTGTTTTGCAGGGGTTTAAACGGATTTGTTGTCTATACTTTAAAATATTTCATTATTTCTAAATTTTCTAAGCACAGCGGGGTCATATAAACACCATTGATTTAACTCCGGTAAAAAAGTTTCGATAGATGATCTATCTGCAAAAACTTTATAGTCAAATTTAGGATACCCGTAAACGAGATAGCCGGGATAGTACCATTGGTTTCCCGCATCTTTGGCAAATGCTATTTTTAATAACATAAGATATTTACCCAGACTGTATTTTTTGTAGTCTGGATGATAAAAGTTCATGATGCCTGCAATACTGTTTTTGCCTTTATCAAAAATTCCAGCAGCAATTAGCAATCCATTGTCTCTGATCTCAATGATCCAGCTGTCATATACATTGTTTTCTTTTTCCTCCAACATCCATTCGGTAACTGATGAAGCAGGTTCAAAATCAATTTCTGTTTTATACAACGCATACAATTTTTCCAGTTCATCTGTTATTTTGAATGGAATAATATTACTGTTGAATATTTTATTTTTTTGCAACAGCTTTTGTTGCTTTTTACCCAATATGACCTTGTTAAGATTATACCTTAACCAAAAGACCCTATATGGAATATTTTCCTGTATTATATATTTTGTGGTGAAAACCCCCTGCCCCATTCGATACCACCCTTTTGATAGTAAAATGTCAAGAAGCTGAGCTTCCATATTTTCGGGGTAATAAATGCCGGTATCTGTCATTTGTATGCGGAATGCTAAAATGAATAAAGCTGTAAATTAATTAAAGCAATGGAGATGGAGATTTTTTGTTCATTTATATCACCAATTCATCCTTTTTTGTAAAAACAAACTTAGCTCTTTAGCCATCTCCAGGTGTTCTTCCGCATTTGGATGTGAATCGCAGCCCTTATAGTAACGTTGTGAAAAAAAATAAGACGTAACCATTTTGTCGCCGCTAATAAGCATTGATAATTTTACAGCTAAAATGTATTTTTTTAAAACGCTGTCAAGCCCGGGGCCAGCCATGGGACTTGATAGAAGTACGATCCTTGTTTTGGGATAATAACTTCTGATACTGGTAAGGAATTTTATATAAGCATTACAAAATGCTGTTGAATCCTGTATGCCATCATTTTGCCCTAGGCAAACAGTTAAAACATCGGGTTGGTAATTTTTAAAATTCCAGGGCAGTGTATTTTCTGTCATATTAATTTTGTCAAAAACCTGCGGCATAACGCTGGTTTTATTACAACAACTGTGTATCAATCCAATTCCTGATACAGAAGAAAGTTGCCATTGAGCTTTAAGGTTTCTTGCGGTCAAGGGACCGTACGCCATATAGGCATTATGCTGGTCGTACCATTCTTTGCTGTTGCAGGGAACGGCAGAATCGTCATTACCCATTCCACAGGTAATGGAGTTTCCTATAAATTCAATTTTTCTTGATAGTTTTTTAGGAGGAGATAACAATTTTTTGCAAGTAAAACCAACAAGTTGCAAATACCCGATCTCCGCTTCTGTATTCTTGCAAATAACAATGTTGTGATTTCCTTTTTTTAATCCGCTGGCCAGCACAATCCTGTTATTTTTTCCTTTTGTTTGAATTCTGTATGCTGGTTGGTTATCTACTTTTACTTCAATATAATTATGCGATTTCCCCCAGCGTTCCTCATCATTCAGTTCAGCAATACAGTAAGTGCCATTAAACCGAATGCTGATGTAAACACCTGGAGCCCAGAAAGTAGGCTTTGTAATGTCGGAAAAATCTACTCTTCCTGTAAATTGAATATTCGGATGATCGGCACGGAAAAAACTGCTGTCAGAATTAACGCTGGCGGTTGCATTTTGAAAGCAGATAACCAAAACTAAGAGGCTAATAAATTTCATAACAAATATTGGTCTGATTATTTTAATAAAAACGGCTCAATAAGTGGCTGCCAAATAGCATAACCTTTTTTATTCATGTGCAGATTATCTCCCAGAAAAATATCGGTCATCATCTTTCCTTCATTGGTAAACATGTGATGGTAAACATCAACAAATGCTGTTTTCTTTTTCTTTTTAATAAATTTTTTGATCAGGCTGTTTGCTTTAATCATTATTGGGAGGTATTTTTCTCTACTAGGACTTGGTTTCATAGATACATATACGATGGAAACCTTTGGTAGCCTGCTTCTGATGAGTGTATGTAATTCTTTAAAGCGATCAAAAATTATTTCTGCTGTAATATTACCGCCGGTCAGATCATTTTCGCCACAATAAATTACAATCTGTTTAGGATTGTATTTAAAAATCACCTCTTCTGCATACAATATTAAATGTGGTAAAGAAGAACCGCCAAACGCACGGTTAAGAATAGTGTAAGATGGATAATAATCATTTACATCTTTCCAGTTGGTAAAAGAAGAACTGCCAATAAATAAAATTGGATTTGCCGGAGGTGTTTTAAGCGAGTCTAGCTTTTTAAAGTAGTTCACTTCTTTAATAAAAGGTTGAGCAAGGCTCTGCGAACCAACGTTTAAAACAATTAATAAGGCAATAAATAATTTAAAAATAGGTCTCATCGGTTTGTTCTTTTGGTTGAAATTTTTAAAACTTAAATAAATACCCTGTTTTCGTAACTGTAATCCTCTCTAAACTCTTTTGGTGTACAATCCTTTTTCTTTTTGAAGAGCCGGTTGAAGTTAGAAATATTATTGAAGCCACAATTATAAGCCACTTCAGAAACGGGTTGATTGGTATCAATTAAAAGCCTGGAAGCATGCCCCAGCCTAATATCCAGGAGGCTATCCATAAAACTGATTCCTGTATGCATTTTAAAAAAGCGGCTGAAGGATACCTGTGTCATACTCGCAATTTTTGCTGCGTCTGCCAGTGTAACAGGTTTGTCAAAATTTTTGTTCAGGTACTCCATTACTTTCTCAACACGACGGCTGTTATAGCTGGGTTGTAAATTACTAAATGTAGCGTCTGATAGTATGCGCATATTTCTTGAAATAGAAAGGTCGTGTAGTATCGACATGAGTTCAAGAACAGAGTCAAAGCCTTGTTTGGTGCGTAATTGTTTTAAGCGGGCGCTAAGTTGCCCAGTAGTTTCTTTTGAGAATAATATACCCCGTTTTGCATTTTCAAACATGTCTCTAATAAAATGCAGCTGATTTCGCCTAAGCATTTTATCATCAAAAAGATCTTTATGAAACTGTATTGTAATTTCTTGAATGTCCTTACTCTTACATTGATGTGTTTTCCAAAAATGTGGCAGGTTAGAACCAATCAGCACTAATTCAGTTTCATCAATTTCTGACATATGATCCCCTACAACCCTTTTGGCACCTTTGGCATTAATAATAAAGTTTAGTTCCATTTCTTCATGATAGTGTAGTGGAAAGTCAAACTCTTTTTTTGTACGCTCAAATATGGTAAAGCAATCGCTTGCCATAAGAGGTGTTATTTCCTTTAATAGATTGCCATTCATAATTTGGGATAAAATAATATCATTTTATAAAGCTTTATAAAAGTATTAAATAATTTGATAAAACCTATTATTTAATGATGTTATAAAAGAAGCACTTTCTTAGAAATAGTTGTATTAATGTTATATAGTACAATAAATAGATAATATAGTATTATGCTTGAGGTTATATAAAAACATATTTTTGAGAAAATATTGCTGCTATATGAAAAAAAAATTTTTTTATTGCTTGATGGTCTTTGCTTTGACCAGTTTGTGCAGTTTTGCACAAAGCAGGCGTGTTTCCGGAAAGGTTACTGATGATAAGGGTGATCTTCTTTCCGGAGCCAGCGTTACGGTTAAGAATACCAACGCATCAACCCTTACAAATGCAGAGGGTAAATTTTCATTCGATCTACCAGCTGCTGCAAAAGTTCTTGTAGTGTCTTATGTGGGTATGGAGAGTAGCGAAATTACTGTTGGCAACAGAAATATTTTTTCTATTACATTAAAACGCACAATTGCTAACCTCGCAGATGTTATTGTAGTTGGTTATGGTATAATAAAAAAGGCCGACGCAACAGGTGCTGTACAACGTCTTACCAGGGAAGAACTTATCAGAGACAATCCAACCAATGTATTACAAGCAATGCAGGGAAAACTTGCTGGTGTAAATGTTACACAAAATGACGGGGCACCCGGCGCCGGATTAAGTATTAGGGTTCGTGGATCCAATTCTTTTTTGGGTGGAACAGAACCATTGTATGTTATAGATGGTGTTCCATTTAACAACAGTAATAGCGGATCTACTCCATCATCCATCGGTGAAGACGAAAAACAAACGCTAAATGTACTTTCTTTCATCAATCCCAATGATATTGAATCAATCGATATATTAAAAGATGCATCTGCCACTGCGATTTATGGCTCAAGGGGTGCAAATGGTGTTGTGTTGATCACAACCCGAAAGGGGCGCAGCGGAAAAGACAAAGTAGAGATGTCTATGAACATTGGGATTTCTGAAGTGTCTAAAAAGCTTAAGATGCTTAGTCCGTATGCTTATGCGGTGTATCAAAATGTATCTTATGCCAATTCAAATAAGTATGATGGTACCAACTACTCACTTCCTTATCAGGATCTTACTAAATATGAAAACGATACCCATAGCTGGCAGGATGAGATTTTTAGAAAAGGATTGTATCAGCAATATGCGGTAAATATATCTGGCGGTTCTGATGCCGGAACCCATAGCCTTTCTTTGAATTATATTAATCAGGACGGTATTATTAATCATTCTGATTATCGTAAGATTGGGTTAAGTTTTGGCCTGAGCCGTAACCTGAGTAAAATATTCAAGGCTGGAACAAATACTACCATTTCAAACTCTGTGACCAATGGGGTAAAAACAGGAACAGATAAATCAGATGCAGCAAGCGCTGGTGTTATTCGTTCGGCACTTACTTATCCGGCAACCATTGATACTGTTGAGGAGTATGACGGAACCGGCGAAGGTTTCTTTATTACCAATCCAAAAATATACACAGACGATGTATTAAATAAAGTAAACGGGCTTAATATTTTTTCATCCAATTTTATCGAGGCAACACTTAATAAAAATTTCAAGTTCAGACAAAACCTTGGTTTTAATTATGGTTCTTCTACGAGAGATCAATATTATCCACGAACCGTTTATGAAGGATTTAGTGTAAAAGGCTGGGGATTAAAATCTGATAATTTATGGACCAGTTATGTATCCGAAAGTATTTTGTCTTTTAATAAAAAAACAGAGAAACATAGTATAAATGTAACAGGAGCTTCTACATTTGAGCGAACCAACGGACAGTCAAAAAGAGCAGAAGCAAAAACTTTCCCCAACGATTTATTACAAAATGAAAACCTGCAATCTGCAGAGCAGATTTTGCCGATAATTACCAATCGTTATCAGTCTACACTTATATCATTCCTAGGTAGGGTTAATTATGGGTTTAATGATAAATATCTCCTAACGCTTTCCTATCGTCAGGATGGGTCTAGTAAGTTTGGTAAGGATAATAAATGGGCTGGTTTCCCTTCTGCTGGACTTGCCTGGAAAGCCCATAAAGAATCCTTTATGAACAATATTTCGGCTATAAGCAATCTTATTTTCCGTTTAAGTTATGGCCAAACTGGTAATCAGGGCATTGGTTCTTATGCATCGCTTTCTAAGCTGGCTGTTTATAACTATCCGTTTAATGGAGGTTTACAAACAGGATTGGCTGATGATATCTATTCTGGCCCAGCCAACGCAGCTTTAAGATGGGAAACAACATCCGCTTATAATGCAGGACTCGATTTAGGTCTGTTGAAAGGAAGGTTTAATCTTCATGTAGATCTTTATAAGAAAAAAACAAATGATTTGCTTCAATATGTAACAACACCCGCTTCTACAGGTTTTCAGCGCCAGTTACGTAATTCTGGAACAGTAGAAAACAAGGGGTTAGAAATTTCTCTTGATGGAAGTGTCATCAACAAAAAAGATTTTCAATGGAAGAGTAATTTCAATATAGCCTTTAACAGGAATAAAATTCTGAGCCTGGGCGATGGTATTAAAGAACAATATGCCGGAAATATTTCTACTGGAGATGCTCCTTTTATACAGGTTGCCGGTCAGCCAATTGGTGCATTATATGGTTATGTAGAAGATGGATATTTTGACAATGAAGCAGAAGTTCGTAATTCACAGGTTTATTCTAGTCAACCATTTCCAATAATAAGGAGAATGGTTGGCGAAATAAAATACCGTAATCTGGATGCCGACCCAACATCTATTTCTATCAGTGATCGTACCATTATTGGAGATGTAAATCCTGATTATACTTTCGGGTTTACAAATAATTTTCAATACAAAAAATTTGACCTGAGTATTTTTATTAATGGTGTACAGGGAAATGACGTCATTAACATGAATACTCGTTTTAACGCCAATCTTGGAACATCTAAAAATATTAGTGAAGCAATGTTGTCTGGAGCATGGGTAGATGGAAAAGACAATTCTTTGGCTACCGGCCCAAAAGCGATTCGTCAGTTTTGGAGAACACTTCCTTTTTCAAAAAGATTTATTGAAGATGGAAGTTTTGTACGAATCAAAAACATAACACTTGGTTATAACATTCCAGGAACCATCATTAAAGGCGTTTCTTCTATTCGTATATCTGCCGGTGTAAATAATTTGTACACATTTACAAATTATACAGGCTTTGATCCAGAGATAAACAGTTATGGAGACAATCCTGCATTGTTTGGTGTTGATCTGGGTGGATATCCTAATTCTAGAACGTACAATTTTACCGTTCGTTGTAGCTTTTAAATAAAGTTTAAAAATAAAATAATTCAATTATGCGATCTATTAATAAAACAATATGGATACTGGCACTGCCACTTGTGGTACTGCTCACCTTGTCCTGCAAAAAACAACTGGAAGAACATCCGTATTCATTTCTTTCACCAGACAATTTTTATAAAAATGAAAGCGATGCAAAAGCTGCCATCAATGGTGTTTATAATGCATTGTACACGTACGATCTTTATTTACAACCGATGTGGAATTTGACGGTGTTGGATGATGATCAAGTATCTGGCGTAGACTGGTTTTTGGGAACATCAGGAGCAGGTAACCCTCAGGGTTATTGGGGAGTTAATGGTCCCTGGGTAGGTTGTTATGCAATTATAGCAAGGGCAAATACCGTATTGGAAAATGTAGAAAAAATCAATGAAAATATTGACACTACCATCAAAACAAGAATTTTGGGGGAAGCTTATTACTTGAGAGCTTGGTCTTATCTTCAGTTGGTACAATTATATGGAGGAGTACCTATTCGATTACAATCACTATCTATAAATCCGAATGCAAATATTCCAAGAGGTTCTGTAAAAGATGTGTACGGTGTGATAATTGATGATCTGAAAAAAGCAGAAACGATGCTGCTTCCTGTCAATCATGTAAAAGCTGGAGACCCAGGTCATGCCACAAGAGGATTGGCAAAAGGATTATTAGCAAAAACATATTTAACAATGGCTTCCGGAGCAACATCTGGTAATGTATCTGTTCGTGGCGGTCTGGATAATGGTTATTATATTTATCCAAAAACTGTTGTAGCAGGATTGGAAGGTTTAAACAGTAAAACTTATTTTGGACTAGCAAGAGATAAAGCGCTGGAAGTAATTACGAGCGGTGATTATTCTTTGTTTACAAGCTGGAAAGATTTATGGAGTAAGGCTGGAAGAAACAAGCAGGAGCATATGTGGGAATTACAATCTCTTGCAGGTTCCGCCTTTGTAAACAATCTTAGTATTTATTTTTCTGCATATTCTACTTTTGGCAGAGGAGCTGTTTGGGCTACCAATAATCACTATATGGATTATGAAGATCAGGATAAGAGGGTGTTGGATGGCGTTGCTCATAATTACTCTACCAATACAGGAGTTAAATATTATTACCCCTCTTGGCAGCAGGCACTATACAAAGTTGTGAATGGTATTACTTATGCCAACAATGGAACAACGGATAACAGGGCATATGTAATCAAGTATGCAGATGTTGCCGATCCTTCTGTAGCCAATAGTGATGCATTTTTCCCACTGATGAGATATTCGGAAGTGTTGCTAACCTATGCCGAGGCGGCAAATGAAGCTAACGATGGCCCAACAACAGAATCGTATACTTATTTGAATGCAGTTAGAAACAGGGCTAGTGCTACTATTGCTCCAGCTGGAATGAACCAAGAGCAATTCCGCAGTTTTGTAATTGCAGAAAGAGCAAGAGAGTTTTCTTTGGAAAGCATTCGTCGTTTTGATCTTATGAGATGGGGTATTTATCTGCAGGTTATGAATAAAATATCTGCCGGTCAAAATAATATTTCAAAAGTGAGAAGCCTTAAAAATCTTTTGTTGCCAATTCCTTTAAGCGAATTAAATTCTAACCAGGCTATTACAGCCAATAATCCTGGTTGGTAATAATTAACATTCATCTATATTAATATTTTATATGAAAAAGAATTTCTTTCCATTTATAATCATTGCTGGTTTGCTTCTTATATTAGTGTCTTGTAAAAAAGACAAAGTAAATGGTAGCGGAGACGATAAATTACCACCAGAGATATCTGCAGTAACGGATCTTACCAACAGGGATATTGCATTGTCGGCTGTACAATATGGCGATTGGATTATCATAAAGGGCAAGCATCTGGCTACTACATTTAAAGTAGATTTTAACACAGTGCTGGCTGCCGATTCATTGATTTATGCAGACGATAGCACTGTAACCGTAAAGATACCTGCAACGCTTCCCGATCCTGCTAATAATCCAATTACAGTAACTACTAAATACGGCACCGCTATTTATAATTTCAGAATTTTACAACCTGCGCCAGTCATTACTTCTTTTGACCCCGGAGCTGGAGCAGAAGGAATCACAGTAACGATCTCCGGTGATTATTTTGCAGGTGTAAGTAGTGTGAAATTTGAAACGATTGAAGCCACTATTATCTCTAGTACTAAAACACAAGTAAAAGTAACGGTCCCTGCAGGTGTAACTTACGGGTATATTTTTGTTACTACACCAAGCGGCACTGTAAAATCCAACAATGCTTTTGGCTTTCGTTATTTGATATATGATGATGCACTAACAACGACATGGAGCAATACTTCTTTTAGCGCAACAGCACTATTAACGAATACAACTCCGGTAAAGCGTGGTGCGATGTCAATAAAAACAAACTATACCGCATCGTTTGGAGCGTTAAGACTTTCTAAAGCTACACCATCTGTAAGTATAGCAGGATTTACGGCACTTAAATTTTCTCTATATGCAAGCCCAACATCATTAGGTAAAAAGGTAAAAATTTATTTTAATGGTGTAAGCGCATCCGGATATACCTATACTATTACAGAAGTAGGCAAATGGATTGATGTTCAAATTCCGCTAACCAATTTAGGCAACCCTGTTACACTCTCGTCGGTTACAATGCAGGAATTTAGTGCAATATTACAGGAGATTTATATTGACGATTTGGGCTTGATTTAAATATGATCGTTATAAAATAAATGCTTTTGAATATAAATCAAATATGAAAAACGCTACTGCAGTTTGCCGTTATACTTACATGTTATTATTTGTGCTATTGTCTCACAATACACAGGCACAGGTATGCTCAGATGTAAATGCAACTGCTGAAACTAAGGCGTTGTACAAAAAATTATATACGCTTAGCAAACAACAAATCATTTTCGGACATCAGGATGCACTTGCATATGGAGTAGGGTGGAAATATGTGCCCGGCAAAAGCGATATTAAAAGTATGGTGAATGATAACCCTGGTCTATACGGCTGGGATATTGCGCATATAGAACTTGATTCATTAAAAAATATTGATGGGGTGCCTTTTAATAAAATGCAGCAATACATTAAGGACGGTTACAAAAGAGGCGCAGCCATTACCATTAGTTGGCATCTTCGAAACCCCTTATCCGGAGGCTCTGCGTGGGACACAACTGCCGGTGCCGTAGCTTCTGTTTTGCCAGGAGGAATTAAACATGAAATGTATAAAGGCTGGCTTGATAAGGTGGCTGTATTTATGAATGGACTCAAAGGAAGTAATGGAGAAATGATACCCGTTTTATTTCGTCCTTTTCATGAGTTAACAGGTAATTGGTTCTGGTGGTGTAAGAATGTAAGTTCTCCAGAAGACATTAAAAAATTGTGGCAGTTCACCATTAAGTATTTGCAAAAAGAAAAAAATATTCACCACCTTATTTATGTTTACAATACTGCAGATTTTGATAACGAGGTTTCTTTCTTAGAACGTTATCCTGGAGATGATATGGTGGATCTGGTAAGTTTTGATATGTATCAATTCGGAGAAAAAAAAGAACAGCGTGAAAAATTCATGGCTAAAATGAGAAACCAGTTAACGATTCTCACAAAGATTGCCGCTCAAAAAAATAAGGTTGCCGCATTGGCAGAAACAGGGTTTGAAGCAATACCCGACAGGACCTGGTGGACAGAAACGCTTTGGCCGATAATAAAAGATTTTCCACTTTCTTATGTGTTGGTATGGCGTAATCATGGCTGGATGCCTTCAACAAAAAAAATGCATTATTATGCCCCTTATCCCGGACAGGTATCAGAGAAAGATTTTAAAGGGTTTTATAGAAATCCTACAATCATGTTCGAAAAAAAGCTGGGAAAACAAAAAATTTATCAATAATCCTGTGCTAACATGAAACTTCAATTATTAGATATATTAATTGTAATTGCCTATTTGGTTACGATGGTGTTCATCGGATTCTATATGCGCAAACGGGCAAAACAAAACAAAGAGAGTTATCTTATGGGAGGTAAAAAACTTCCTTGGTATATGCTTGGTCTTAGCGATGCCAGTGATATGTTTGATATTAGCGGCACTATGTGGATGGTTGCTTTATGTGTTGTATACGGCATGAAAAGTATGTGGATACCTTGGTTATGGCCAGTTTTTAACCAGGTTTTTATGATGATGTTTTTATCCAAATGGCTCAGGCGCTCCAATGCAAATACAGGCGCAGAATGGCTGGCCACTCGTTTTGGAAATGCTGGAAAAGGGGTAAAAGGCTCGCACAATGTAGTAGTGATTTTTGCACTTATTGGCTGCTTTGGATTTTTGGCATATGGATTTATAGGTCTTGGAAAATTTATAGAAATATTTGTACCATGGGATCTGGTAAAAGGGTATGTTCCTTTTGAAATAGCCCCTAAATATGCTGCACATTTTTATGGCATTGTGTTTACATTATTTGCCATGTTCTATTCCATATTGGGTGGCCTACACAGTATAGTATTGGGTGATGTTATCAAGTATATAATTATGACAGTTGCCTGTATGTCTATTGCAGGTATTGCAATGGTTAATCTGCACCAAAATGGCAATCAATTGCTGGTTCCAGAAGGTTGGCATGACCCGTTTTTTGGTTGGAATCTAAATCTTGACTGGACCAATATTTTACCCGATGCTAATAAAAAAATAGAGGATGATGGATATAGTTTGTTTGGTATCTTTTTTATGATGATGTTGTTCAAAGGTATTTTTGCAAGTCTTGCTGGTCCTGCTCCCAATTACGATATGCAAAAGGTATTGTCTACAAGGTCTCCAAAAGATGCAAGTAAGATGACAGGTTTTGTATCCATTATCTTATTGCCTATACGCTATTCAATGATCATCGGAATAACAGTCTTAGCTATTTTATATTACAAACAATTAAACCTTTCTACACCAGAGGGTACTGATTTTGAAAAAATATTACCAGCGGCTATCAATCACTTTCTTCCTGTAGGGGTTTTGGGACTGGTATTAACCGGATTGTTGGGAGCGTTTATGGGCACATTTTCGGGTACACTTAATGCTGCTCAGGCATATATTGTAAACGATGTTTACCTCAAATACATTAATCCAAATGCGAGCACAAAAAAAATTATCCATGCCAATTATATTGTAGGAATACTGGTGGTTATAATTGGTATTGTACTTGGTTTTTTTGCAAAAGATGTTAATAGCGTGCTTCAATGGATTGTAGGAGGATTGTACGGCGGATATATAGCAGCTAATTTGTTTAAATGGTATTGGTGGCGTTTTAATGCCAATGGATTTTTTTGGGGTATGGCCAGCGGTATTATTGCAGCTCTTGTATTTCTAAAAACCTATGATGGACTTTTCCTGTATATATGGCCTGTTTTATTTCTTATTTCTATTGCAGGATGTATTATTGGAACTTTTACCGCAGCTCCTACAGATGAAGCAACATTAAAATCGTTTTATAAAACAGTTAAACCTTGGGGTTTTTGGAAACCAGTTCACGAATTAGTGATAAAAGATGATCCGGCATTTGAACCTAACAAACGTTTTAAGCTGGATATGTTTAATGTGGTGCTTGGTATAATTGCCCAATGTTGTCTTACTATTTTACCAATGTATGTGGTATTGTGGATGAAACTACCATTATTAATAACTGTAATCATTTTATTGATCATTATACTTATTCTTAAGCGTACCTGGTGGGACAAACTGGAAGATTAGCGGATTTAAAAATTTATGTATGAAAAATGGGTTTGAAGATCGGTTGTCAAAACTGAAACTGGAGCAGGAAAAACTGTTTACAAAAATGAATGAACATACACAGGAAGACAACGGGTTGTATACCCGTTATCAAAATCCTGTGCTCACGGCAGCGCATATACCTCTTAACTGGAGATATGATTTTGACTTTAATAGCAATCCCTATTTGATGCAAAGGTTTGGAATAAACGCTGTATTAAATGCCGGGGCTATTAAGTGGCAGGGAAAATATCTGCTGATGGCAAGAGTAGAAGGGGTAGACCGAAAATCTTTTTTTGCAATTGCAGAAAGTCCTAACGGCATAGATAATTTCAGATTTTGGGATTACCCGATTTTAATGCCTGAAACAGAATTTCCTGATACCAATATTTATGATATTCGCCTTGTAGAACATGAAGATGGATGGATCTATGGATTGTTTTGTACAGAAAGAAAAAAAACGGGTGTGCCAGAATCGGATCAATCTTCTGCAGTGGCACAATGTGGTATTGCAAGAACAAAAGATTTATTGAACTGGGAACGCTTGAATGATTTGCTAACGCCTTCTGCGCAGCAAAGAAATGTAGTACTTCATCCTGAATTCGTAGAAGGGAAATATGCATTTTATACAAGACCGCAGGATGGTTTTATTGATGCTGGCGGAGGTATTGGTTTTGGCCTTGCAGACGATATTACAAATGCAATTATTAAGGAAGAAGTATTGGTTGACAAAAAGATATATCATACCGTATATGAATTAAAAAATGGCCTTGGGCCGGCACCAATAAAAACAACACAGGGCTGGATGCATATGGCGCATGGTGTACGAAACACAGCGGCAGGACTCAGGTATGTTTTGTATCTTTTTATGACCGATTTAAAGGATTTGACAAAAGTAACCCATAAGCCTGCTGGTTATTTTATGGCTCCTGAAGGGATAGAAAGAGTGGGCGATGTATCCAATGTATTGTTTTGTAATGGTTGGATAAAAAACGAAGATGGAACTATACATATTTATTATGCTTCATCCGATACAAGAATGCATGTTGCAACTACTACAGTAGATCAGCTGGTAGACTATTTGATAAATAATCCTGAAGATGGTTTACGTTCTGCAGCTTCAGTAACAACTATTACTGGTATAATAGAAAAGAACAAGGAACATCAACCTCTAAACGGTTAAACTTAACATCATTTAATAAACCTGTAATCAATAGTGTGGAGTACTCAGCATTACATATTGGACCTGAAGAAAAGTTGAGGTTATACCGTTACGAAGCAGAACAGGAACTTCAGTCCATTCTTAAATGGTGGATGAAAAATTTACCTGATGAAGAAGGGGGTGGTTTTTATGGAGAAATTGATGCTAGGAATATCATACAAAAAAGAGCACCCAGGGGACTGGTTTTAAACAGCCGTATACTCTGGACATTTTCTGCAGCCTATTTGCATACAGGGAATAAAGAATATCTGTTATTTGCTGACCGTGCATTTAATTATATCAAAACCTTTTTTCTTGATCCTGTTTATGGCGGAATGTACTGGTCAGTGGATTATAAAGGACAAATACATCAAGATAAAAAGCAAGTGTATGGAATTGCGTTTTGTATTTATGGTTTCACAGAATATTATCTTGCAACAGGAGATGAGCAATCTTTAGAATTGGCTATCGAATTATTTCAGCTTCTTGAAAAGTACAGTTACGATCCTGAACATGGGGGTTATTTTGAAGCATTTAGCCGTAACTGGGATTCAATAGCAGATCTGCGTTTAAGTGAAAAAGATGCCAACGAAAAAAAAACAATGAATACGCACCTGCATATTCTGGAAGCTTATACAAATCTTTATAAAGTTTGGCAAACTGATTCTCTTGCAGATGCAATTAATTCGTTATTAAAAACGTTCCAAAAAAATATTATTTCTCCGCAGTCTCATCAACATTTATTTTTCTCAGAAACATTGGAAGTTCGTTCGAAGATTATTTCTTATGGGCATGATATAGAAGCATCTTGGCTTTTATTTGAAGCATCTGAATTGCTGGGAAATAAGTCTAATAAATTATTTTTTGAAAATAATGCAGTCGAAATGGCCAATGCGGCCCTTTCGGGCGTTGATAAAGATGGTGGAATGTGGTATGAATACGACAGCGTTAGTCGGCATTATAATAAAGAAAAACATTGGTGGCCTCAGGCGGAAGCAATGGTGGGATTCTTTAATGCTTACCAGGTTTCGGGTAATTCAATATATCTTCAACATTCGCAAAATAGTTGGGATTATATAAAAAATAATATTTTAGATAGGGTAAATGGAGAATGGTATTGGGGTTTAAAAGAAGATGGTTCTGCAATGGACAAAGAGAAAGCGGGGTTCTGGAAATGCCCTTATCATAATAGCAGGGCTTGTATGGAAATAAGTAAACGCATTTCAACTATGCAGAAACAATCAACCGGATAATTCAAATCAGAAATGGAACAATGAAATATTTAAAAATTCTTTACATACAAGTCATCATTGGTATCCTGCTGGGAATTTTGGTGGGATGGCTTTTTCCAACTTTTTTTTCGGCAGCAAAACTGATAAGCGATACATTTATTAATATGATCAGGATGGTAATAGCTCCTGTTATTTTTTTTACCATTGTTTCGGGAATCGCCGGTGCCGGTGATATGAAAAAGGTAGGGAGAGTCGGATTGAAATCTTTGATTTATTTTGAAGTAGTAACAACGCTCGCATTAATAATTGGATTGGTAACAGCAAATTTAGTGAGGCCGGGTGCGGGTATCAATTTTTCCAATACCTCTACAGAAAAAGTTGCAGAATTCAGTAAACAGGCGTCAGAGATAAAATGGGGAGAATTTTTCTCGCATATTGTTCCATCAAATGTAGTGGAGGCTTTTGCGAAGGGGGATATTCTTCAGGTGTTGTTTTTTAGTGTGTTGTTTGCTATCGGACTAAAAATGATGGGAACTTCCGGGCAAACGGTATTGGTAAGTTTTGACAAAATAAACAAAGTGCTTTTTAATGTACTTAAAGTCATTATGAAACTTAGCCCTATAGGCGCTTTTGGAGGAATGGCTTATACAATTGGAAAGTTTGGCTTTGGCACACTTGCAATACTTGGTAAGCTAATGCTCACATTCTATATTACCGGTTTTCTTTTCATATTTGTAGGGTTAAATCTGCTGTGCCGTTATTACAAAATCAGTTTATGGAAATTACTGGGATATATTAAAGAAGAAATATTAGTTGTAATTGGTGCCAGTAGCAGTGAAGCTGTGTTGCCATCAGTAATGCAAAAATTAACGGATGCTGGTTGTGAAAAAGAAGTGGTAGGATTGGTAATACCTACCGGATATAGTTTTAACCTGGATGGCACTACCATTTACTTAAGTATGAGTATTATTTTTTTGGCACAAGTCTTTAATATAGACCTATCATTGGGTCAGCAATTAACCATAATAGGAATTTTGTTGCTTACAAGCAAAGGTGCTGCAGGTGTTGCCGGCAGTGGATTTATTGTGCTCGCTTCCACCCTCACGGCTTTAAAAGTAATTCCGGTGGAAGGGCTTGCATTGCTTATTGGGGTTGACCGATTTATGAGCGAGGGAAGAGCTGTTATTAATTTTATTGGCAATGCTGTTGCTACCGTTTTAATTGCAAAAAGTGAAAATGCCATTGACATGGTTAGATATAAACAAGTTGTAGAATTAAAAATGCCTATAGAAGATATAGAACCTGTTATGGTATTAGATGTTTAAGTGGGCAATATTTTTATAACATATTCGATCCATCAAAATAAGAAAGGGAAATCTATTAGACTTCCCTTTTTTATTTTAAAAAATTATTTTTCTGTTTATTTTAATTCAAGGTTGCCATTGCCATAAAAACATATGGATTGATTGACCACTCATTGTTCATCAATTCATTCAACTCTCCTAGTCTCAAATCAAGCAGTTTATCTGTTTCGTTTATTTCCCAAAGTGTAAGTGGTTTTGCCTCATTAGTGGTTTCACATATCTCCGGCAAAAGTTCTGGTAACACACCATTCCAGCAAAGCTGAATGAGCTGCTCTTTTTGAGAAAGTTTTTTTGAATTTTCAGGATTACTTTTTTCACACCAGTCCTTATTAAAGAAACTGGTAGCCGGCAGCAGTAAAATTTCCTGATTAGTGGTACTATTTTTCATTTTGGAGCTGTTATAGTGCTCCATTATATGATGCCCGGCAGGGGAAAAAGAAATATGGAAGATTGATAAACTATTGTTAAGAGCGCAATAACAGGGAAATAAAAGCAATAAAAAACCCCAACATTACTGTCGGGGCTATTTTAAAACTGTGGTGTGGGCCGGGATTGAACCGGCGACACATGGATTTTCAGTCCATTGCTCTACCAACTGAGCTACCGCACCATCATACCTTTTGGTACAATTCCCTTTCGGGGTTGCAAAAATAAGGGGATTTTGTTTAAATAAGAAAGTTTTTTAGAAGATAGATTGTCAATTACCAATAAAAGATTCAAGAGAGGCGATGTGGGCTAAAATCAATTTTTACAAGTTGCTTATCCACATCGCCTCTCCCACATCACTTAACTTATAAGCTAGCCATATCAATCACAAACCTGTACTTAACATCTGCATTAAGAATGCGCTCATATGCTTCATTTATTTTATCTATTGATATCATTTCTACATCACTGGTAATATTGTGTTTTCCGCAAAAATCAAGCATTTCCTGAGTTTCGGCTAATCCTCCTATTAATGAACCTGCAATAGAACGCCTGCCCATAATTAATGAGAATCCGCTTATTTGTGATGGTTCTGCAGGAGCACCTACAAGCACCATACTTCCATTGGTATGTAATAAGCCCAACAAAGCATTGTAATCGTTTTTAGCAGAAACGGTGTTTAAGATAAAATCAAAATGACCAGCGAGGGATTTCATTTTTTCTGCATTGCGACTATTTACAAAATGATGGGCTCCCAATCTTTTGGCATCCACTTCTTTATTATCGGATGTACTTAGTACTGTTACTTCTGCACCAAAAGCAGCCGCAAGTTTAACAGCCATATGACCAAGACCACCTAAACCAACAATAGCAACTTTTTGCCCCGGACCAACTTTCCATCTGCGCAAGGGTGAGTATGTAGTAATACCTGCACATAGTAATGGCGCTACCGCTTTGATATCAAGATTTGCAGGAATGAGTAAAGTAAAGTTTTCGTCTACTACAATTTGTTTACTGTAGCCACCATAAGTTATTTCTCCATTTTTATCAATACCATTATAAGTTCCAGTAGAACCATTTTCGCAAAACTGTTCGTCACCGGCTGCACACTGTGGGCAGGTTCGACAGGAATCTATGAGGCAACCAACACCTGCCATATCTCCAACTTTGAATTTTTTTACATGATCTCCCACTGCAGTTACTCTTCCCACAATCTCATGTCCGGGTACCATTGGATAAATAGAATTGCCCCACTCGTTCCGTGCCTGATGAATATCAGAATGGCAAACGCCACAATACAGAATTTCTATCTGTACATCATGACTTCCGGGCTCTCTGCGAGTTATTTCGAAGGGAGCTAAAGCTGCATTGGCAGCTGTTGTTGCATATGCATGAATATTGCTCATATTAATTTGATTTATGTTTAAAATATAGTAGTATTTAAGGGCTTTAAAAAGAATTATAATAGTATCAAAGTAAATGCCAATTCTAAAAGAGAATTGGCATTATTTCGAACTGCGCTCAAATAAAAACCTTTCTTATAGGCCTAGTTTCCGTATTCACACAAAAACTTAATACGCATTAATTTTAACTGTTCCCAGTTAAAATCGCTATCTGCAAGTTCTTCCTGTGCCACCTGTAAAGAAGAGGTTTCGCAACTTTTAAAGTATTCAATAATCTCTTCCTGATCATACTCATCCACCATTTCATCGATGGCATAGTTTAGATTAAGTTTGGTGCCGCTTGCTACAATGGTTTCCATTTCTTCCAAAAGTTCATCAATCCGAAGGTCTTTTGTTTTTGCAATCGTTTCCAGCGGAATTTTTTTATCTACATTTTGAATAATAAATATTTTATTGTTGTTGCGATTGGCAACACTTTTCATCACAAAATCATCGGGTTTGATAATATCATTTTCTTCAACATACATTGTAATAGTATCAAGAAAAGGTTTACCATACCGAAGAGATTTGCCTTTACTTACGCCACTTATTTTTTCCAATTCAGTCATCGAAGTAGGATACATAGTGGCCATATCTTCTAAAGAACTTTCAAGGAAAATAACGAATGGCGGAAGATTTTTTTCTTTTGCAACTTTTTTACGAAGGTCTTTCAACAGTTGTAAAAGTTTTTCATCTGTTGCACCACTGGCCTCTCCTATAGGTTCGTTGGCTTCATCATCAGCGTTGGCATCTTCAAATAAATTATTAAGTACGATTTTAAAACTAGTTGGTTTCTTTAAAAAGGCTTCCCCTTTTTTAGTAAACTTCAATAGGCCATATTCAACGATATCTTTTTCCAGCAATCCTTCCAGTAACATTTGACGAATCAAACTGCTCCAAAAATGTGGTTCTTTATCATTGCCTGAAGCAAATACCTCTAATGCTTCGTGACGGAACATTTGTACTTGTGGGGTTGCTTTACCAGTAAGTATTAGCAGTACATATTCAATAGCAAATTGTTCGCCGAGGGCTTTCACTGTTTTTAAAACAGTAATAGCATCCGCTTTTGCTTCAATTTTTTCTTTTGGATTCAGGCAGTTGTCGCAATGGCCACAACTTTTTTCATCATTAAATTCTTCGCCAAAATAATACAACAATGTTTTGCGGCGACACACACTGCTTTCGGCATAAGAAACAGTTTCATTAATTAATTGAGCTCCGACTTCTCTTTCGCTCAGTGGTTTGTCCCGCATCAGATGTTCTAGCTTGCTTACATCTTTGTGTGAATAATAAAGAATACATTTTCCTTCCATACCATCTCTTCCAGCACGGCCAGTTTCCTGATAATAATTTTCTATAGACTTCGGAATGTTATAATGAATAACAAAACGAACATCTGGTTTATCGATGCCCATTCCAAAAGCAATAGTAGCAACAATTACATGTACTTCTTCATTAAGGAATTGGTCCTGTCTGCGGGCTCTTAACTTAGCTTCTAGCCCAGCATGGTAGGCAACAGCACTAATACCATTGGCATTAAGCATTGCCGCTAGTTCTTCTGTGGTTTTGCGGTTAAGGGTATATATTATTCCGCTTTTGTTTTTATGTTGCTGTATAAATCTTACAATACTTTTATTTGTTTGATCAAGATTTACCTTTGGCAATACTTCATAATAAAGGTTAGGGCGGTTAAAAGAAGAAATAAATATTTCGGGACTCCTTAGGCCAAGATTTTTTAAAATATCACTTTGCACTTTAGGTGTTGCAGTTGCAGTGAGGGCAATGATAGGTATAGTGGGATTAATCATATCCATCATTTCTTTTAGCCGGCGGTATTCTGGTCTAAAATCGTGGCCCCATTCAGAAATACAATGCGCTTCATCTACAGCAAAAAAGGATATTTCAAGCTCACGAAAAAAATCGATATTTTCTTCCTTGGTCAAAGTTTCCGGAGCTACATAAAGTAATTTGGTACGGCCTGCAACCAGGTCGTCTTTTACAATTTTTTGTTGTCCTTTGTTGAGCGTGCTGTTTAAAAAATGTGCTACATCATCTTTGCTGCTATAACTTCTAACAAGGTCTACCTGATTTTTCATCAATGCAATAAGAGGAGAAACCACAATAGCAACCCCCGGACTTATTACAGCCGGCAATTGGTAACAAAGACTTTTGCCACCGCCTGTAGGCATGATTACAAAAGTATCTCTGCCCGATAACAGAGTTTGTATAATGGCTTCCTGTGGATCTTTAAATCCATCGAATCCAAACTGCTCCTGCAGTTGTGCTGCAAGATCTGTATTAATAGGAAGGGTAACTTTTTTTGCAGAACTGTTGAGGGAACTGCTTTTTTTACTAGCAACTTTTTTTGCAGTGCCAGATGCCGATTTTGTGGTAGCCATAATTAATGCTCTATCTCGTTAAAGTACATGATTCAATACCAAGTACCATGGTTTTTTCATAAAGGGAAGCGAAGTTAATTCAAACGTTTTGTAATGTCAAACAGATTAGAATCGTTATCATTTCTTAACATTTCTTATGAAGAGCTGTTAATTCCCTATTAAGATAACTAAAAATTGACAGTTATAATAAAAATTTATTTCACATAAGCGCTAATGTGTACCCTTATTTTGACATTTCTATTCTTTGCATTGTGAATGAATTAAAGTAGGTTTGCGCCGTAGAAAAAATGAATAAACATCCTATTATATCGAGCGCTTTAAAAAGTATTGACCTTCAGGCTACTTCCATTGCCAGTCTTAGTGGTTTTATTGATGAATCATTTGAAAAAGCAGTTCAATTACTTGCCGAAAGCAAGGGACGGCTGGTAATAAGTGGAATAGGTAAAAGTGCCATTGTTGCTCAAAAGATTGCGGCTACGATGAATAGCACAGGAACACCTGCGCTTTTTATGCATGCGGCAGATGCCATACATGGTGATCTGGGTATGGTTCAGCCCGATGATATTGTAATGGTAATCAGCAAAAGTGGTGATAGTCCCGAGATAAAAGTACTGGCACCATTGCTAAAAAATTTTGGAAATACCCTTATTGGGATGGTGGGCAATATGCAATCTTACCTTGCCCAGCAAAGTGATATCATTATAAATACAACTGTTACACAGGAAGCATGCCCCAATAACCTTGCTCCCACAACCAGCACTACCGCACAAATGGTAATGGGCGACGCTTTGGCCGTTTGTCTTATGGAAACAAAGGGGTTTAAATCTACCGACTTTGCCAAATATCATCCAGGAGGAGCATTGGGTAAAAAATTATATTTACGGGTAGCGGATCTGGTAATGCATCATGAAAAACCCAGTGTACAATCAGGCGCATCAATAAAAGAAACAATTCTGGAAATTACCCGAAAAAGACTGGGAGCTGTAGCTGTTTTAAATGAAAATGAAGAAGTAATAGGAATTATTACAGATGGAGATATAAGAAGGATGCTCGAAAAATATGATTCTTTTATAAATCTTACGGCAAACGATATTATGAGTAATACGCCTAAAACAATAGAAGCAGAGGAGCTGGCAGTAATTGCTCTGGAAAAAATGCGGCAACACAATATCAACCAGCTTGTAGCAATAACAAACAAAAAGTATATTGGTATTCTTCACCTGCAGGATATGGTAAGGGAAGGAATTATATAAATTTATTTTAGCTTTTAAATTAGGGACATCCATCTAATCATGAATAAGAATCATTACATAGCCATTATGGCAGGCGGTATAGGAAGCCGTTTCTGGCCTATGAGTCGCACAGATTTCCCCAAACAATTTTTGGATATTTTAAACATCGGCCGCACTTTAATTCAGGCTACTTACGATCGGTTTGCTAAATTTATTCCTGCCGAAAATATTTATATCGTTACCTCTCTGCAATACAAAGAGATTGTTATTAATCAGCTACCGGAAATCAATCCCGATAATATTTTATGTGAGCCTTCCAGAAAAAATACCGCAGCCTGCATTGCCTATATCTCTTACAAACTAATGCAGTTAAATCCCAACGCTAATTTAATATGCGCACCTGCCGATCATTTGATAACAGAAAGAGATAGTTTTAAAAAAACCTGTGAGGACGCTTTACACTTTACCTCGCACGTTAAGGCACTTGTTACATTGGGCATAAAACCCAATCATCCCAACACGGGCTATGGTTATATACAATACGAATCATTTGCGGCAAGCGAAAACGTTTTTAAGGTAAAAATATTCACAGAAAAACCCGATTTAGAACTGGCTAAAACATTTATCACTAGCGGAGATTTTTTATGGAACGCAGGTATATTTGTGTGGCAGGTAAAAAATATTATTAAAGCATTTGAGCTTTTGTTGCCCGAAATGCATGAGGTATTTGATATCGAAAAAAATCTTTTTAACACCGAAAAAGAAGCAGAAGCGCTGGAAAGAATATATCCACAATGTGTAAACATCTCAATAGATTATGGCATTATGGAAAAGGCGGAAAATGTATATGTAATTCCTTCAGATTTTGGTTGGAGTGATTTGGGTACGTGGAAAAGTACATATGATACCATCGAAAAAGATTACCTGGGAAACGCTGTTACAGGAGAAAATGTAGTGGTGATTGATGCTACCAAAAATATGGTGCATGCTGGGAACAATAAATTGCTTGTGTTGCAAGGGCTGGATGATTTTATAGTAGTAGATACAAATGATGTTTTACTCATTTGCAAAAAAGAAAAAGAGCAGGAAATAAAAGAATATGTGGCAGAAATTAAAAGAAGCAAAGGAGATAAATTTTTATAAGCAAAATACAAACACACCCACTAGCGTATACCGGAACAACATATAAATACTTCTAGGATAACTGGTTTTAACGAGTAACCATTATTTTTGATAAGGCATTTAAAGCCTTTTCAATTTGAAACCAACTATACAAAGCAAACTTCCCAACGTAGGTACTACTATTTTTACAGAAATGAGTGTGCTGGCTCAGCAGTATAAAGCTATCAATCTTGGCCAGGGTTTCCCCGACTTTTTAATGGATAGTGCAATAACAGATCTGGTAAATGAAGCGATGCAAAAAGGGCATAACCAGTACGTGCACATGAATGGATTACCTGCATTACGGGAAGGTTTAGCCGAAAAGGTAAAGGAATTGTATAATACAGATATAGACGCAAACGATGAAATTACCGTAACCCCCGGAGGAACTTATGCTATTTATACTGCGTTTACAACCATATTACAAAAAGGCGATGAAGTAATTGTATTTGAACCTGCATACGACAGTTATATTCCCAATATTGAAATAAATGGCGGAGTGGCAGTCCCTATTTCTCTTTCTTATCCCGATTATAGCATAAACTGGGATCTTGTAAAAGAAAAGATAAATGCCAAGACAAAGGCAATCATCATCAACTCTCCTCACAACCCTTCGGGCGCTTTGCTGCAAGATGCCGATTTAAAAAAACTTTCGGAATTGGTTTTGGGTACAGGCATTTTTATTATCAGCGATGAAGTTTACGAACACCTTGTATTTGATAATAAAGAACACTTGTCTGTTTTAAAATACCCGGAATTGTATGAACGAAGTTTTGTGTGTTTTTCATTTGGTAAAACCTATCACTGTACTGGATGGAAAATGGGTTATTGTATTGCGCCTCCTTCTTTGATGAAGGAATTTAGAAAAGTGCACCAGTTTAATTGTTTTACCTGTAACAGTCCAACTCAGTTTGCACTGGCGGCATATATAAAAAATAAGGAAGCCTACCTAGGACTAGGAAAATTTTTGCAGGGGAAAAGAGATTATTTTATGGAAGCAATGAAAGCTACCAAGTTTAAACCTTTACCTTCTTATGGAAGTTATTTTCAGCTATACAGCTATGATGGTATTAGTGAAGAGACTGAAAAAGAATTGGCGGTAAGGCTTATTAAGGAATATGGCGTTGCCACGATTCCAGTATCTGCATTTTATAATATTGCAATAGAAAATAAAGTACTGCGTTTTTGCTTTGCGAAAAAAGAAGAAACATTACAAGAAGCCGCTAACCGCTTAATAAATGTTAAGTGATATGACCCGATTTTTTTTTGTGCTACTGGTTTGTTTGAGTTGCAATAATCGATCAGAAGAAAAGTTGCCCTCAAAAAAGGATTCAATTTTAGAGAATCAAATTTTTTGGAAAGACAGTATTGTAAATACAGGTATTGATACAATCAATACAGCGTCTATAAAAATAAGGCTTCAGCAACATCTAGTACAGCTGCCAGACGGAAAATCTTTTTACCTGAACATACCGGAAGGGTATCAAATAAATGTGGCCGCTGGTTTACAAAAAAGATTGCGGTTTTTGGCAAAAAGCCCAGATGGTCGTTTGTTTGCAACAGACATGTACGATAGAAGCGACAACCATAAAGGCCGGGTAATAATATTTGAAAACTGGAACGAAAAAGAAAAACGATTCCTAAATGTTATTACTTATTTGGATAAACTTCATAATCCTAACCAAGTGGCGTTTTACAAAAATTATATTTATATAGCAGAAACGGGCAGGCTTCGTCGCTATAAATATGCGAATGGAGATCTGCAGCCCAAAGACAGCGGCCAAACCATTGCTGTATTCCCAGATCATGGGTTGAGTTATAAATATGGCGGATGGCATCTAACAAGAAGTATTTCATTTAAGAACGATAAATTATATGTTGCTGTTGGTAGCAGCTGTAACGCCTGTATTGAAAAAGAAGCATTAAGGGCAACTGTTCTTGAAATGAATCCCGACGGAACAGATGTTCAATTTTATGCAAGAGGGTTAAGAAATAGTGTAGGGTTAAAATGGATTGGAAATCAACTCTGGGCAACAGGCATGGGTAGAGATTTGATTGGTCCGGATAAACCGGAAGATGTTTTTCAGCAGGTAGATCGAAACGGATTTTATGGCTGGCCATTTTATTTTCAGTATCAACAAAATATTTTTTCCGATGAACAGTTTAAAGATTCTGCAAGGGCTGAATGGGTTAAAGAACCTCCAAAAGCATTTCTCGGATTTAAAGCACATAGTGCACCATTGGGGTTTGAGTACCTTAAAAATTTTGACGATGTCCGTTTAAAAAATTCAGTATTCGTATGTCTTCATGGCAGTACAAGTGTGTGGAGGCAAAGAGGCAATGCTATTGTTAGAGTTGAAGCCAATAATAATTATACTGAAATTGTGAGTGGATTTCTTACAGGGAAAACCGATGCAGACCGCCATGGACGGCCCTGTGATATTCTAATGAACAATGACCATTCATTTTTCTTTACCGACGATTTGAATGGTGTTTTATATTATGTGTTTAAATAAAACACAATGCCTCCTTTCTAATATACTGTTGTAGGTGCTGCTGTAAAATATTACAAAAAAAATACTTTACAAAGATTGTAAAATGGCTTCAGCAATTGCAAGATCTTCCGGCACATCAATTTTGGCACTTATTTCGTTGGTTTCTATCATGCGGATACGGATGCCGTTTTGCAGATAGCGCAGTTGTTCGAGTTTTTCTATCTGCTCTATTTTGGCAGCAGGCCATTGAGTAAATTGAATCAGGACCTCTTTTCTATAAGCATATACCCCAATGTGCTCAAAATAATTTGCCATTATTTTTTCATCTCTTTGAAAAGGAATTACACTGCGACTAAATAATAAAGAATCATTGTTGTGATCAACCACCACTTTTACATAATTAGGATTGTTTACTAAAGCAAAATCTGTAAATTTTTTCATCAGAGATGCCACCTGTACACTTGCATCGTCAAAAGCCTGTAATAATTTAAATAAGGGTTCTTTTTTTACGAAGGGTTCATCTCCTTGTACATTTAAAACAATATCCACCTCCATCTCCGCAATAGCTTCCGCAATCCTGTCGCTGCCACTTTCGTGAGATTGCTGGCTCATGATGGCTTTACCTCCATTGGAAATAATTTCATTAAATATGATTTCATGATCTGTTACTACATATACATCATCAAACAATCCGGTAGCAACCGTGTTGTCATAAGTTTGGCGAATGACTGTTTTATTGCCCAGCGGTTGCATCAGTTTAAAAGGAAATCTGGTGGCAGCATAACGTGCCGGAATCATGGCAATTTTCTTCATAGATCAAAAATATACTCTTTTGATTGAAGAAATATCTTAAAAGCTGGAAGGAAGTTCTGAAAACAGCCTTTTGCAATTTTTGCAGCGATAGTTTTTTGTATAAGTTTCAGTTTGGCCATATGCAATCAGATTCTTTAAACTACCCCAAAAACTATCGGGCTTATTTGTTTTTTCTTCTATTGTTAATGAAAGACTTTTACAGTTTGGGCATGGAATTTCACTAAGGTATTCCTCCTCTGCTTTTTTAATTAGGGTTAGTGCTTTTTGAAAATCGGCTTCATCTACCATCAGTTTAATTCCTCCTATAGCGGGACTTAACAATGGATCTATTGTAATGGTATTTTCATCTTTTAAATGACAATTGATTTCATATTCCTGCAATAGGCCTAGCGTCATGTTGGCTAACATAAAATTGTCGTAAGATGCTATTTGTTTAAAATTCATGGAATTATTTTAAAACTTGGTCACTTTTTGTGATAAAAAAATTATAAAGTAAAATTACATACACAGATTCATAAGGAACTTGCTTTAAAATAATAAAAAAGCGCTTTCACAACATGAAAGCGCTTTTTTATCTTCGAAATCGGTAAATTAATTATTCAACATCAGCGGCATTACCAGCATCAGTAACTCTTCACCTTCCCCCTGTTCTGTTGGCTTGATGATGCCCGCTTTTGTGGGCGTGCTTAATTCCATATTGATATCGTCAGTATCAGCGCCATTCAGCATTTCAATTAAGAATTTTGCGTTAAAGGCAATTTGTAGGTCTTCGCCATCATACTGGCAGGCCATGCGTTCGTTTCCTTCAAAACTAAAGTCAACATCCTGGCTGGCCAGCTGCAGTTCACTTCCACTTATGCTTAATGCTACCTGGTTGGTGCTCTTATTACTAAATACACTCACCCTGCGCAATGCATTTTGGAAAGCAGAGCGGTTTACAGTCATTTTATAAGGATTGTCTACGGGAATTACTACTTTATAATCAGGGAAACGAGCGTCAATTAAACGACATACCAATTCTGTGCCGCCATGTTTTACAAATAGGTGATTACCATTGTAAGAAACATTTAGTTCGTCCTGATTATCGGGCAATGCTGTTTTTAAAAGTTGCAAAGGTTTTTTAGGAACGATAAAAGAATCTTTCTGTGGGCAGCTTACATCACTGCGGGTATATTTTACCAGCCTGTGTGCATCCGTTGCTACAAAGCTCAGTCCTTTGGTATCGAGTTCAAAAAATACGCCGGTCATAGCAGGGCGAAGATCATCGCTGCTTACAGCAAAAATGGCTTTATTGATCGCTGTTACCAGGGCTGTAGATGTCATCGTAAAACTGTTGGCATCATCGGCAGCTGGCTCTTTTGGGAAGTTATCAGGATTTTCACCCATTACTTTATACTTACCATTGTCGCTGGTAATTTCTACGCCAAAATTTTTGTCAATATTAAAAGTAAGCGGCTGCTCCGGAATATTTTTTAGAGAGTCTAACAATATTTTAGCTGGAATACATACTTTTCCGCTGTCCTTGGCTTCAATATCCAAATGTACTTTCATTACGGTTTCCAGATCTGTGGCCACCACAGTGAGCTTATTTTTTTCTATTTCAAATAAAAAATCCTCTAAAATAGGAAGAACAGTGTTGGCATTAATAACACCGCTTATTTGCTGCAGTTGTTTAAGTAAGGCCGAAGACGAAACGATAAACTTCATAAGTTTTTTCTTTATTTGGCAAATATAAAATTAACAGCCCTAAATGTACGGGCAATTTTTAACTATTTTCAGCTATCCTATTCTAAAATGCATTTATTTTTAAATAAATAAATAAAAAAGACAAATTAAAAAATTACTGTGGTTGTAAAAAATTAAAAATCAGAAAACAGTAGGGTTTAAACAAAGAATCAATCGATTAATTTTAATCACTCCCAATTTAAATTAAGGTATATTGTGTTATGATGATGATTGTTGTGCATAATCGGCCGCAATCATTGTTACCCAAATTTGCTAAATATGAAAAAGCTACTGCTACTGTTATTTTTGGCATCCCTTTGTACAGGGGTACATAGTCAGGAACAACAGATAAAAATTATAAACTTTCAGGTAAAAAATATTTTACCGTCAAAGATTGACGACTGGAATAAAGTGCCCGCAGCACTTATACTCACTTCCCAAAAGTTGCCCACAGTGCAATTGAAGGAACCAAAGTTAGTTATACAAATCAAAAGTAATGGCGCGATCATTTGCGGCAACAATCCCTCTTATGCAGGCACGATTGGTTCATTTAATGTAAAAACTTTTACAACTAATGAACTTACAGGGATGCTGGGTAATTGTCCGGCACTTAAAGATGGCAACTATCAAATTTGTGTTCAGTTTTTTAACCTCGATCGTATTGCTATTAGTAATGAATTGTGTAAAGATTTTAAAGTAGAAACGGCAAAAGCAGAAGACTTTGCCCCGCCCACCTTGATTACGCCAGAAAATGGTAAATCCATCAATAAAAAAGAGTTGTTGAAACCAATCATGTTTCGATGGACCCCTTTAGTACCTAAACCGAAAGAGCCAGTTGCATATCGTTTAAAAATTTGGCAACTGATGCAGGGTCAATCAGGCGTCCAGGCCATGAAAAGCAATGCTCCGTTAGTTACTAAAGACGTACAAAATATCACGCAGGCAATGGTTAGCAATTTGGAAATTGGCCCTTGTAAACCTCCCTATCTCTGCGATTTTATCTGGCAGGTTCAGGCATTAACCAAAGAGGAAAAACCAATTGGAAGAAATAATGGCAACAGCGAAACGTACAGTTTTAAAATATTAGATGATAATATCAATACAAAAATTGATAGTATTGATATCAGCTGTTGCATCAATGGCAAACAAAATATTTACATCAAAGTAAACAATCAACATCTTACAAATCCAGCTCAGGTTACAGCTATAAAATACAGGGTAAATGGAACAGGGCCCTTAACAACACTAACACCAACAGTGCCTCTATTGCCCAATACTATAGCGGCTAATTCATCGCAGGTATTTACAGCTTCTATAAACTGTGTAGATAGTATGAAGACCATCAAGTTTATTGTGGATGCTATCTGGCCAACCGACCCTGATAATATCAACAATGAAACAGCCTGGGATACCCTGCATTGCGTCTGTACAGACTGTGATGAAAAATATTTTACATTAAATGCTCCTGCACCTTCAACAATAAATTTTAGTAATAATATTCTTTCATTTAACCAGCCGGTTAGCATTACAACCTCACCTGCTAAAACAATAAAAAGTATTCAGGCTGATTTGGTTTATTTTGAAATGGTACCCGAAAATGATTTTTGTATTCCCTGTAATAAAGATGCATCCACCTACGGCCATTTTACAAACGGCAGCAACAGCATTCAATGGAATGGGCCACAACAAACGCTCAATTTTAATATAACCACTCCACAATTAACCCCCTGTTGCAGTGCCGTATTCCGGTACTGCATCCGATACAAAATAGAATTTACGGATTGTACCAGTTGCAATAAACTGGTTTGTTACGAAAAGAAAAAAGAAGGCTGTTCAAAAACTGGTACCGGTAACGATAACCAAAACAATCCAAAATAATTGCCATGAAGAAATTACTCACCATCGTTATTTTATTGTTTGCATTTATAATAACAAATGCACAAACACAACCTGTTGGTTGTTGCCCCAAATTTGAATTGGTTACCAATCGCATTCAGCCTTGCAATGATCTTGCTTGCAAACAGGATCACCAGGACCCTGTAGGGGGAAATGCCGGAGGGTCTGCGCCAACCATGATTGCCTGCAAAAACCAATCGCAGCAGTATTTAATAGTTCCATATTTACCCGGGTTTACCTATAACTGGACAGTAATTGGCGGGACTCCGGTAGCATTGCCTGTCAATCCTAAAACAATCAATTGGGGCAATGGTTCTCTTGGATTTTTGCAAGTGATTATAACCAGTGCCGATGGAAAATGCAGAGATACCATATCAAAAAAAGTTTGTTTAATAGATGGCCCAACTGCGGGCATTACTTTTAGCCCTGTTCCTGTTTGTGCCGGGGCGCCGGTTAATTTTAGCGGCGCCAGTTCTGTAGGTGCTACCAGCTATTATTGGGATTTTGGAGATGGCACTTATTCAACATTGCAAAATCCTCCTGCTCATGCTTTCCCTCCCGGTTTGAATACTGTTATATTAACCGTTTCCAACACGGTGTCGGGTAGCAACGGCGATACAAGAGACTGTGGCTGCAAAGATACCGCCATGGTAACCTTTAACGTAAGCAACAAAAAAGGCATTGATATATTTACAAATGATTGCCGCAAAATGCTCTGTGCGGGAGATACCATAAAATATTGTACCAGCGCAACCGGCTGCACAGGATTAAACTGGGTGATAAGTGGCGGCTCCATTGTTTCCGGACAAGGATCTACCTGCGTTACGGTTGTATGGAACCAGCCAAGTGCTTATCCAACCAGTGTTACATTAAATGCTAACTGCCCCGGCACATGCGGCAATACGGCCACTTTAAATGTTCCTGTATTGTATCCCAATTTACCAATACAGGGACCCACAGTTGTTTGCCCAGGTTCCAGCACATCTTACTCGCTGCCTGCATTGCCTGGCACGTTTTACAACTGGACATTAAGTGGTGGAGGCACTATTGCCGGTTACGACAGCAACCATAATGTAATCAACATCACCTGGAATAACCTGGTTGGCGGACCTTACAATTTAATTTGTAATTATACCAACCCTTACAGCGGTTGCAGTGGCGCAGATACTATCCAAATTAATATAAAACCTCCATTTACATTAAATGGACTCTCTCCAATTTGTGTGGGAAAGACAGCCACGTATTTTGCCAATGGCAATGTGCAGACATGGACATTTTTACCCAATACTGGATTTACAAATTCTCCTGTGGGTTTAAACGGCCAACAAATAACATGGACCAGTGTTGGAAATTATGCTATAACTGCCACGCCACAAACGCCTGCCAATTATTGTTCATCGCCGGCTATATTAAATGTGATAGTACTGGATACTCCTAAACTTAACAGCATTATTGGGCCAATCATTGTTTGTGCCAATCAAACGGTGGCATACAGCATTAGCAGTAATATGAATGCGGGTGTATTTAACTGGACGGTTACCAACGGAACAATTATACAATACATGGGGGCACATAAGGATTCTGTGTTGGTAAAATTTACCTCCAACGGAACCATCAGTGTTTCTCAAACTGTGAATGGCTGTACCTGTAATCCCAAAACTATCAACGTTTCGGTAGTGGGTGCGCCCCCTGCACCAACAGGTAACATCAATGTATGTATTGACGCCACTGAAACTTATACGATTGCCGGCCCCGTACCTCCCGGCGGCTACACTTGGACGTTAAGTAATGCTTTGGGAACTATCATTCCTGTATCTGCTAACAGTATTAATGTGCAATGGAATGGTGGCGCAGCAATAGCCACCTGTGTGATAACGGTTACAGCCTGTGGCCAATCAAGTTCATTAACCGTTACGGTAAACAATCCGCCAAACGGTACTTTAAACGCAACAGGAAATCTTTGCACAACCGGAGTAACACTTACAACAGCGCCAACAACAGCTCCTTACTCCTGGTATTTAAACGGCGTGTTTATAACCAGCACACCCACGCCAACTTATACTGCCACCCTTCCCGGATTTTATAAAGTAAAAGGAACGGGTTGCACAGGTTCGGCAAGTGTGTTTGTGCCCAATACATTTGTATCTACCGTAAATATTACCGCAGATAATTATAATACTTATTGCCCCGGAGATCCTATTAATGTGAACCTGGTTGCAACAGTAATGTCTAATATTACCTGCACCTACTCTTATCAATGGTATAATGCAGGTTCACCCGTTGGCAGTAACAGCCCTTCTTTAAATGTTACAGCAGTGGGTTCCTATTCTGTAATTATTTCCTGCGGTAATTGTAAAGACACTTCTAATGCAATCAACATTTATTTCTCTCCCTGCAACGGGTCTTGTTTTATTGAAACAAAAGTTTTTAACGAAGACCTTGCGGGGCCATCATATAATATCACAGATGAAGATGCACCCCTTGCTTATGGTATTGTAATTAATGCGCCCAGTAATCCATGCAATAATGTAATCTTTAATGCTACCTATACTTTTACGCCACCTAACTCACCAAATGCCGGTGTGTTCTGGAATTTTGGGGATGGGTCTCCTGTAATAACAACCCCGTTTGGAGGAATGACCGGCACCGTATTTACAGCTCCTCATGCATATACCTTACCTGGCATTTATATTGTAACTGCTTCCATGTTATCCAACTGCCCGCCACCGCCTACGCCACATATTTGTCCTTTGCTGGATACGATCCGGTACATTGTTCCGGTGGCTGCCAATTTTGGAACTAACATAAATTGCGGCCAGGTTACATTATCGGATCTGTCAAGCACCTTACCAAGTTTGGGTTGCAGTATCCTTTCTCACGCATGGACATATACAGGTGCAGCAGGCGCAAGTTTTAATAATCCTGCTGCAGCCAACCCGGTATTTACTGCCATCGTTTCGGGTACTTATAACATAACCCTGACCGTTACATCATCCTGCAGCGGATGCACAGCATCTGTTACTTATCCTGTAACGATTAATATTCCAACAGCATCTTTTACGCCACCCACTCCTATTTGTGCAGGCACGGCTGCTCCTTTTACAACAGCTGGTGCTGCAACCAATACTTATAACTGGAATTTTGGCGATGGCTATCAATCCAACCTGCAAACAACAACACATACGTTTGCTGCACCACCACCCAATACAAGTGTGGTAACCTTAACTGTAACAAACCAATTAGGTTGTGTGGCCACCAATAGTCAAACAGTTACCATCTTACCTAAATTAACGGTGAGCATTCCTACTGATAAATACATTTGTCCTGGCAGTAGTTTTACTTTAACCACAACTCCTGCCGTCTTTGGAACCTATCAATGGTATTTTAATGGCAATCCAATTAGCGGTGCTACAAGTGCTACCTATAGCACAAACCAGGTAGGAGAGTATTATGTGATTGTTAGTAATGGTACAGGATGTGTTGCACAGTCTAACAAAATGCATATCTGGCATCACCCATTACCCATTGCAGATATTAAAGGCCAAACGATTCAATGCATCAGCGGCAGCGGAAGTATTTATTTATACAATAGTTTAAACGATCCGAATTATACTTATTCATGGACAGTAACCCCTGCAGCTACATTTACTCCAAACAATACACAATACGATGCTAATGTAACGGTGAATGCTTCGGGTACTTACCAGTTTATTTTAACTGTTACAGATATTACTACGGGCTGTATTGCAAAAGATACTTTCTGTGTATATGTTTACAATAACCCAACAGTAACCATTGCGCCTATCGGTTATTTGTGCGAAGGAATCAGCCATACCTACACTGCAACGGCATTACCAGCAAACCCCAATTATATTTATCAATGGAGTAACGGAGCCAGTGGGCAAACAATGACCACTGCACAGGCAGGAAATTATTTTGTAACTGTGGTAGATCCTGTAAGCGGATGTTTTGCAAACAGTAATATGGTTAGCATTAAAAAACGACCATATGTTGATTTGTTCCCTATTGGCTGCGATACTTTATGCGATACTATAAAATTAATTCCGCCACTACCTTTAGGTCCCGGACAAACTTATAACGGAGTGTATGTAATTCAATGGTTTGTTGATGGGGTTTATCATTCTACCGGGCCGGGTTTGAATCTTGCCCTCTTATCGTTAGGCCAACATCAAATTTATATTGTAGTAAATTTTATTGGAGATACCTGTGCAAGCAAATCCGGCAAATACGATTTGTTTATCAAACATTGCGGCGAATGTGATTGCAAAGAAAGCCATTGGGGCGAAATTAATTTAAAAACGAAAGGGAAAACGCCGGTAGAAAAAGATGAAGCAATTGCAGTAAATGCAAATGTTGAAGCAACTCAAAAACTTGAGTGTAATAACAGTTATAAATTAAACTGTTTTCAGTCCTATACCATTAATGCAAACTATAATTGTAAAGATACTACCTGCCCGCCTAAAGTAACCTACAGCCTGCAACCACCCAGTGGCCCGGCTATTACCGGTACTGCGCCGTTTACATTTACCCCTGCATTAACAGGTGTTTATGTGCTTAAAATGTATGGATGGTGTGGTGATAAAATTTGCGACAGTTGTGTAATTAAGTTTGAAGTGAAGTGCAGTACCTGCGATTGTAAGGGAAGTAAATGGGGAGAGAAAACTTATACAATTGACAATGTGAATAAGAAAATTAATTGTGATAAGAATAAGTCTATTGAAGTAAAATGTAAAACACCCATCACATTAAATGCTAATTATCTCTGTGCAGATGAAACCTGTAACGGGGCAGTTACATATACATTGCAGCAGCCTTCAGGCACAACCAGCGGCAATTTGCCACTAACATTTACGCCTAGTCAAACGGGTACTTATACCGTAACTATGTATGGCTGGTGTGGCACTAAAATTTGTGATAGCTGTGTAATAAAATTTGTTACCAACTGCGATTCTTTGCCTTGCTGCCCTTACGAGATAAAAGCAGATACGAGTGCCGTAACATATAATTATATACAAATTCCCAATGCAACATTGCTCACAGAAAATTTCAGCATTAGTGGATTAAGTACAGCCAATATTACCGAAGTAAGAGCCAATGTAACCAGCTATACCATCACCGATAATTTTGGCAAAGAATGTTTGAAATGTGTGAATCTTCCTTTCACATGGGCCAGTACAGCATCAGCAACAAATATTGGCTCAGCACCTCCAAAAATAACTATGTATGGCGGCACGTCGGTTCCTTCATTTAATGGAAGCGGTACAGGTGCATACCAAAACCCTCGGGAAATAGTTTGGAACAATGGAACCAATATTCCTATTCCCAACAATACCAATATCGGCATCAATTTTATTTTGCCGCCGGTACCAGCCATAGATTGTTGCGAATTAAAAGGAAGGATTTGTGTGAAGTTTACTTTCCGTGACAATGATTGTAAAGAATGTGAAGTGATAAAATGTTTTGACTTTGTAATTAAAAAGAAATAACTTTTTTTATGAATAAAATAAAAATCATTTTAACTGGTTTTATTTTACTGAATACTGCGGCTTATGCACAAACGAAAAAGCCGGATTTTTCTGTAAGCGGAACCATGGGGGTTACGTATGAAGGGTATGGTTTAAATAGAAATCCTTCAGGCTGGATGGGTTACACTCCACGCCGACCATGGAACCAGGTTCGCTTTAATTTTATGCCCAACTTTCAATTTGACAAAAATTTTTCGCTGCCTTTTAATATTAGTATGGCAGCATTGCCCACCAATTTTGCTGGGCCATACAGTGGCTTTATTCCTGGTGGTCCAAAGCAGGATTTTAAACAATGGATTACTAACCCGGTAAATAATATTGCCGTGAACCCTAAATATAAATGGGCAGAATTACAACTGGGTACTCAATATTTAAAATACAGCGAGTTAAGTACGGGTGATATTGGAATATTTGGAGCAGGGTTTGATCTTAGGCCTAAAAGCTATCGAATCAAATTTTTTACTGGCGTTTCGCAGGCAGGTATAAGTTATTTTAGCGGTCCCCCAACAATAGCGGGTGCATATAAACGTCGTAACTGGATGTTTCAACTTGGGAAAGAAAAGGAAGGAAAATATGAAATATCCTTAAATATTGCAAAGGGAAAAGATTTTGTCAACTCATCTGCACCCCCGCCAATAACCATTAAACCACAGGAAGCTGTTATTATAAGTTTGTTGTCAAATGTGTATTTCAAAAAAGGTTGGTATGTAAAAATGGAAGGCGCACAATCTGTTTTCACCAGAGATTTAACATCACCAGCTACACTACTGATCAAATCATTCGATCCATTTATTAAGGCCCATACATCAACCGTTAGGGACTATGCTGCTACTGCAGCCATTGGCAAAAAAGGAAAAAACTTTGATTTGGGAATAAGCAGTAAATATTTTGGAGCTGGTTTTCAAACAGCTGGTTATCCTTATTTGCAGCCTGACAGATTTGATTATTTACTCAATACAAAATGGAACACATGGAAAAACAAAATGAACATTGTGGCAAGCCTTGGACAGCGGGTAAACAATATCAGCAATACAACATTAAAGGCTAATCAGTTTATTGGAAACCTAAATTGGTTTACACAGTTTAATGATCAATGGAGTTTAAATATTAACTACAATAATTTTGGTTTCCAATCTGCCAGTGGCCTTAATCCTTATGGAATAAAAAATGTGAGCAATGATTTTGGTTTTAGTCCAACCTATATTTGGTCTAACACTAAAATGAGTAATATGCTTAGTTTTAGTTATAATTACAGCAAATACGACGAAAGAGATGTGTTAACAGGTCTGACCACTGGCAACAATACCCATACTGCCTTGTTTACCTATGTGCCTTCTTATTTTACAAAAGACTTTTCACCCGATTTTAGTGTCATGTATTTTTACAATGATGTGTTATTGGCAAAAACAACGTTGTTCACTATGAGTAGCGGATTGGGGATGCCTGTAGCAAAAAAGAAAGTACAGTTAAGAGGGCAGTTACAATACAATTTTGTTAAATCGAATACTTTTAAAAATGACAATAACCTGATTGCTTCCATAAGTGCTAATTGGAAAATAAACAAACAATTTAGCTGGAATACTTTTTTATCTACCAACTATTTCAAGTATGGCAATTCAATTTTACCCAATGGTGCCAACTATTTGGAAAGTGCCTGCCGCACAGGTTTTCAATACAAATTTGACACAAAGAAAAAGTAATGATTATGAAAATAACTGGAATGATAATTTGCTTATTGGCAACTATACAGTCTTTGTTTGCACAGGTAAATATTAATATGTTCCTTGCAGGAAGACCACCTGCAAACTTATCGGAATGGGCCAACCGAAGGGAAGTATTAAATTTTATTATGAATGGCAGCCAGAGCGATCAGCTTGTTGTAAAAATAAAAACTGAAATAAAAACTTTAGATGGAACGGTTATAGGTTCTGTAAATTTAAATACCGCTAAATCTTTTACCCCGTTGCCCGGAGTTTCCACTATTTTGGGATCACTCGATGTGATGCCCTTAGAGAATATGATTTTTCTGGGAAAGTATCAGGCGGCCTTGGCAAAAACCGGAAAACTACCTGCCGATAATTATATGCTTTGTTTACAACTAGTAAGACTTCCAGATTATGTGCCCGCATCAAATTTAGTTTGCAAGAATTTTTATCTGGCTGCTTACCAGTTACCCATTTTAATGATGCCTGCTAATGAACAAAAACTATATTCAAAAATTGCGCAATCTGCTATCACTTTTAGGTGGACACCAGTTGTGCCTAATCCAACAACAACCGTTGCATACAGGTTACAGGTATTTGAAGTGCTGGAAAACCAACAGGATGTTCAGGCTCTGAGAAGTAATCAGCCTTTGCTAGATAAAAATATTGTTGGGGCAACACAGTTTATCTGGCAACCGCAATTAAGCATGATGCCTTATGAAAATGAAATATTTGATTCAACAAAAACCAAAATAAAGGATAAAAAATTTATCTGGATTATTCAAACGCTTGATAATTTAGGAATGCCTTTAAACCAATCGGATGGAAATGGGGAAAGCCGAAGTGAGCCACGAATTTTTTTTGTAACCGATAGAGAGTCTTCTATAGGAAAGTAACTAGATAATTTCTATTGACTAATAACTTCAAAATTTCGTAAAAAAATAAAGAGTTGCTATAAGGGCAGCTCTTTCTATTTTTACAGTATCATGTATAAAGCATATGTAAGTAAAGAACAGGCACTTCAAAAGGCAAAGCAGTATTGTGCATATCAGGAGCGAAGCCATAATGAAGTAAAGGAAAAGTTGTATGGCTTTGGATTGTATAAAAATGATGTGGAGGAATTACTTTCTGTTTTAATAGAAGAAAATTATTTAAATGAAGAGCGATATGCGATTGCTTTTGCAGGAGGTAAATTCAGAATGAAACAATGGGGCAGGGTTAAAATAAAATACGAGCTACAGCAAAAAAGGGTAAGCACTTATTGTATTAAAAAAGCATTGGCAGAAATTGACGAAGAGGATTATGAAAAATGCCTAAAAAAACTTGCAGAGGCAAAACTCGCCACCCTTAAAAGCGAAAAAAATATTTTTGTGAAAAAATCAAAGCTCCAAAGCTATTTGACGCAGAAAGGGTTTGAATATACGCTCATTGGTGCCATTGTAAATAAAATTTAACGTACACATTTGTTCAAAGGGTAGTATTGACATGGATATTGCTTTCTTATCTTTGCTTTATGGCAGAAGACTTACAAATAATTGAGGGGAGCAAGGCTGAACAATACCAAACTTTATTACCACAAATAAAAGCATTATTAGAAGGGGAGCCAGACCTGATAGCCAATCTTGCAAATATTTCGGCGGCTTTAAAAGAGCAATTTGGTTGGCTGTGGATTGGTTTTTATTTGGTGAAAAATAACGAATTGGTATTAGGTCCGTTTCAAGGGCCCGTGGCGTGTACCAGGATTAAAAAAGGCAGGGGTGTTTGTGGGACAAGCTGGGCTGAAGCAAAAACAATGATTGTACCTGATGTAGAAAAATTCCCAGGCCATATTGCGTGCAGTAGTTTATCTCGTTCAGAAATCGTAGTTCCCATTATTTTAAATGATGAAGTGGTAGCAGTGCTGGACGCCGATAGTGAGGCATTGGATACTTATGATGAAACAGATCAACAATATTTAGAAGAAATTCTTGGATGGGTAGAATTCTAAAAAGATGGTGAAACGATTATTCTCAATAATTTTATTTCTAATAATAAGAGCGAGTTTAATTTAGTTTTCACATTGAACTCAATTTCCGTCTTTCCAGCCCCACAAATATCTGCAGGCATAAGTTCGGTATGGGCTCCATTTTGCCGAAATCTTCAGCATCTCTTTTTTCATAGCTTTTTTATCTGCTGCATCTATTCCATATAATTTACAAATGGCCTGTTGAATACCTAAATCATCCACAGCAAATACATCTTCTCTTCCTAATGTAAACATCAGAATCATTTCTGCTGTCCATCGGCCAATACCTTTTATCTGTGTTAGAAAATCAATCAGCTCTTCGTCTTCCATTTTGTGAAGACGAGCATCGGTGATGTTGTTTTCAATAAAAAAATTACAAACGTTTAATACATAATTGGTTTTTGCGGAACTGAGTCCTATACTTTTTAATTCATCAAAAGGAACGGCAACAATATCTTTAGGACTGGGACTTTTTTTGCTGAATAAAGTCAGAAATCTTGCATAGATAACCGCTGCTACTTTTGTGCTTAATTGCTGGCTAATGATGGAAGCGCAAATATGCAAATGAACATTGTTCCTTTTTGCCAGCATATATTTTTCTTGAAAGGAAATAATCTTTGCAAGTTTTTTATCTTTTTTTAAATGATCGATATGTGGCATAAAAATGTTGCGCTAATTCAAACTACTAGTTGATTTTTTATATTCTTATTTCACTTTCATCATTGTTCTCACTTGCTGTACAGCCCCATTCTGAAATCTTGCGTAATAGACGCCAGTACCCAGATATTGACTATCCCATGGGATGCTATAAGTGCCAGCTGTAGGATATTCCCTGTCTACAGGAGTGGCTATTACTTGTCCCAAAGTATTCATGATTTGAATAAGCGTGTGGCCCCCACTAGTAGTAAATCGTATTGTAGTGCTTTGGGTAAATGGATTGGGGTAATTGTCAATTAAAGTCAAACCGCTGGTATTGGGTATTGCGGGGTTGCATGCACTTGTTTTAACAATGGGGATATTCTGAAAATTCTGTAACATTATTTGTTGCAGATCGTTGTTTTTTACACATAACCAGTCTTGCAGCATAGATGCATATATACTTCTGAAGTCATATTGCATAGGTATATTATCGTTGGTTGTTGCATTAGCCGGAATTGCTGGATTGGTTCCGTGAACCATTTGATTTGCATTACTGCCAAAAACAAATAAGGGAGCTGCTGAACCATGATCTGTACCACTACTGCTATTGCTTTTAATCCGGCGACCAAATTCGCTAAAAGTGAGCCCCATCACTCTATTTTCTACGCCTAAAAATTTCAAATCATCCTGAAATGCTTTGATGGCATCACTAACATTTTTTAATAAATTAGCATGGTTGCCGGTTGCGGTGTCTGCAGCATTTGCCTGAAGCGAATGTGTATCAAAACCACCATAACTCACCATGTAAATTTTTGTTTTGAGACCACCTTTTACCAATCGGGCTACAATCTTTAATTGATCTGCCAGCGAATTATTGGCTGGATAAGCACTTTGTTGGGTTACAGCCAACGCTGCATTTTTTATAACATTGGAATACTGTGAAGTTTGTTTGGCTACCTGTCTTACAAACTTTAATTCTTTTCCTGCAAGCGTATTAGGAGCAGCGTCTTCGATACCGCTTAGTAAATTATAAAAGCTAGTAGGATTACTTATACTCATGCCCATACTCATACCCGGACCCTGAAAAACTAGGGATGTAACGGAGCCAATTTGTATACCAAGCGGATCGGGCATACTGCTGTTTGGATAACCAGTTGGAAAGTTGGGGTATTCATAATCCAGATAGCGGCCTCCCCATCCATTTACCAAAACCTGATTACTGTTGGAAGCAGACATCCAGATATCTGTTGCCCTGAAATGAGAAAAATTAGGTTGAGGATAACCGACAGATTGTACAATTCCCAATTTGCCTTCATTGTACATAGTCTGCAAACCGGTCATGGCAGGATGCAAGCCTGTTTTGGTATTTCCGTCAAGCGACAGAATTCTGTTTTGCACAATGGCGATATTGCTTCTTGCGTTTAAATAATTGCTATAAGCATCAATGGGAATTACCATGTTTAAACCATCATTGCCACCCTGAAGTTGTACAATTACCAGCACATGATCATTATCTGTTCCAGTACCCAGCAATTTTGCTAGTGGGCTGTCTGCCGCAAATGACTTTAGCGAAAATCCGTTTATTACTGTAGGTAGTACAGCAGCAGGTAAACTGGCTCTTAAAAAATCCCTTCTTTTCATTCCAATTATTTTTGGTTGTTTTTGACCAATATTTTTAACTTAACTGATATTCTGCTAGTCGCAACAGGTATTGGTATAAACTAGCTAGCCTTGTTTTTACAATTGTTGCATTGGCCATATCACCGGGGTTACTGATAAAAGTATTCCAAGCGATGGTCCAATAGCTATCATTCGATTGTCCGCTAAGCAGAATGTCTCTTTTAATCTGGTCTCTGCTGATTTGGGTTAGAGGTATTGTAAATAAATATTTAATAGAATCTTCTACGAGCTTGTTAGGGTCGCTAGGGTTCGGCATGGACTGTGCAAAAAGAAAATGATTGATTTTAATGTTTTTGCCAGAGCGTGTATAACCGTTTGCATTCATTGTATCGCTAAACTGGTTTCGTTTGGGCAGGGTATCACTGTTTATCCATAGTTCATGAAATTGCGGCCGTTGATAATAGGCTTGCCATCCTGCAACTGAAGGAGGATCGCCAATATCTTGTTGAAAATTGTTGGCAGTATTTTGCAGGTATAACCACATTAAATAATTATTCGCTATATCTGTTGACACGGGGAAAACAATCGAAAATTCACGGCAAAGGCCTGCGATATTATCAACCGGATTTTTTATTAAACAGCCTTGATTTAAAACATCAAAAAAGTGTTCACTTTTTAAGAGGGTGGATAATACAGGCATAATGTTGTATCCATTATTTCGGAACATATCTGCCATTGGCGTAATAACATTAGCTTCTGTAGTAGCATCAATTTCATAATACACAAACCAGCGGTATAGTTTTCTGCAAATATGCATGGCTACATCCTGTGTGTTAAAAATCATGGTGAGCAGATCATCCAGTTCAAGATCTCCGGCATTCGTTCCTGTACGGCCAGTTAGTATCGTGTTGTTATAAAAGGAAGAAAATTGTTTATTCGTAGTATCGTGCCTGCTCAATGTAAATTGAGCTGAATTGGTGGTGCCATTTACAGACCATCCGGTAAGTACCCTGGCTGCTGCTTTTACGTCTGCCTCTGTATAAGGTGGTGTTGCATCGTCCTGCCCCTTCCCCACAGTAAAAAGTTCCTGTAGTTCTCTTGCATAGTTCTCGTCGGGCGCAGTTTTTGTATTTAGGTATCCATTCAAATAACGAAGCATTCCGGTATCCAGCGTAATTACCCGTACAAAAGTTTTAAAATTTCCCAGTGCATTTGTACGAATAGCTAGGTTGTTTTGATAACACCAAATGCCTGTTCCAATAACTTGTGTTTCTGTTGCAAAATGATTGTGCCAAAACAAAACCATTTTCTCCAAAATATTTCTTTCCTGATTGATGATCAAACCCATCCACCAGCTTTTTAAACTTACCCTGCGCTGACTATTAATGCCACCATCGGTTGTATTCGTATTTACCCATGTACTTCCCTGGGGGATAGCTGCGTCCGGATCTCCTGCAGTAGTAGAATTTGCGTATGTTTTAAGCGGAGGTGTTGGTTGTGTTGTTGGCACATTCAATAAATAATCAACCGCCTGGTTCATCGTCATACCAGCAAAAAAATCTACATCGGCCTTTTTTGCTCCAAACATTGTGCGCCTTAATAGATGTAATACTTCGGTTTGGGTCCATGGCCCAGAATAGGGCTGGGTTCCACTTAATACCCTTGCACCCTGATAAGGTACTAATGGTATTGGCTTTGGATGCTTTTTAGCATTGACAGTTAAAAAGGATCTTCTATCCATGGCGATTGTTTTGGTGTAAATGAGAAATGAAAAGATAAGACTTATTTATATTTAATTGGTTTAATGTGAAAAAAAATTGCTCGTAAAAGCAATATCCCAAAATTTAAAAAATGTTTGGATATAAAAAAAGGTTCTGCAGAATAATTCCACAGAACCTTTTTAATAAAATATAAAAGAGATCAAGCAACTGTCCAGCTCATTTCTCCACCCTTTTCGTCTTTTAATTGAATACCCAGTTCAATGAGCTGGTTTCTTATTTTGTCTGAAGTAGCAAAGTCTTTTTTGCCTTTTGCTTCTTTTCTGATATCTATCAGTAACTGCATTACTCCCTTAAAAGCTTCATTATCTGTTGCAGAAACATTTTGTAGCCCCAGGATATCTTCTAAAAAAAGTTTAAAACTATCCTTCATTTTTTGCAGTGTACTGCTGCTTAATGCATTTGTTTTTATCAATCCATCTTTAATCGAATTAATGATGGGAGCGATTTCAAACATATTGGCCAGAACTTTTGGTGTGCTCATATCATCATCCATAAATTCGGGCAATTCATTTAGCCAATTCAGCACTTTAGTTTCTATCTCTGCATCTTCTCCCTGAACAGTATCCCCAACTTCTAATTTTTGTAAATTTTCATAAGCTTCCCACAAACGTTTCATAGCTTTTTCACTTGCAACCAATGCCTCGCTGCTAAAATCCAACGTACTGCGGTAATGGCTTTGTAAAATAAAAAAACGAATGGTCATAGGATGAAAAGCCTGTGTTAGCAAAGGATGATTGCCACTAAACAACTCTGTTAGTTTAATTACATTGTTGTAGCTCTTCCCCATTTTTTTACCATTGATGGTAATCATATTATTATGCATCCAGTAACGTACAGGTGCTGTGTGATTACAAATAGTGCTTTGTGCAATCTCGCTTTCGTGATGAGGAAACTGTAGATCCATTCCTCCTCCGTGAATATCAAAATTAGGCCCCAGATATTTTGTAGCCATGGCAGAACATTCTATATGCCAACCCGGGAAACCTTCTCCCCATGGGCTTTTCCATCGCATAATATGTTCAGGTGCTGCATTTTTCCAAAGAGCAAAATCAGCCCGATCCTTTTTTTCTTCCTGACCATCAAGCTCACGGGTGGTTTCTAAAAGATCATCAATGATTCGCCCACTTAGTTTGCCATAATCGTAATGAGCAGCGTATTTTTTTACATCAAAATACACAGATCCATTTTTTTCATAGGCATATCCTTCACTGATTATTTTTTCGATCATGGTTATTTGCTCCACGATATGTCCGGTAGCCGTTGGTTCAATAGAAGGCTCCACACAATTAAATTGAAGCATGGCCCAATGATAGAGGTTAGTATATTTTTGAACCAGTTCCATTGGTTCCAGTTTTTCCAGAATGGCTTTATTAGATATTTTATCCTCCGCTTCCCTGCCCTCTTCTTCAAAATGGCCTGCATCTGTAATATTGCGTACATAACGAACTTTATTACCTAAATGAGTCAGATAGCGATAGAGCACATCAAAAGTAATATAGGGTCTTGCATGGCCCAAGTGACTTTCGCCACTTACAGTTGGCCCGCACACATACATACCCACATGACCGTGTGTGATGGATTCAAAAACTTCTTTTTGCCTTGAATATGAATTATAGACTTTAAATGACATTGTTTATTTTTTTGTGTTGGGCATTTTTCTTGAATGGCATCAGTGTTATGTCATCCACATCAACTGTTTACCACTATGAAACAAATATGTTTTTTGAATTATAAATATTCAGCCTATCTAAACTCTGGAGAGCAATAGGGATTGTGCAAAGATATTAAGCTAAGCCGCAAGGGCAACAACATCTGTAAAAATAATAAGAAGAAAAATCTATTTGCATGACTGTAAGTTACTGTTTATTATAATATAGGTCGGTAATAATGGGAAAATGGTCGCTCAGTTTTGAATTATCCCTGATAAATTGCTTTATCTCAAACCTGTTATCTGCAAAAATATTATCTATTCTTAAAGTGGGGGAAATATGCATATAAGTGCGGCCTATCCCACTGCCTTTTTCTGCAAAACTATTTTGTAACCCTTTGCCAATTGTAGCATAGGCATAACTGTTTGGAACGTCATTAAAATCGCCGCAAACGATAACAGGATATGGGCTTTTATCTACCTCCTCTTTTACAAACTGGCTTTGTGCCTGCCTTTTTAAAAATCCCGATTTAAACTTTTGCATGATAGTGCGTGACTTTGTAAAATTGTTTTCTTCGTCAATAGTCGGCTCATCTATGTATTGCAAATCCTGATCGGTGAATTTGAGGGATTGCAGATGCAGATTAAAAATCCGAAAAGTATCCTTTTGGCGTAGGATATCTACATATTGAAAGATAGAATTATAATCATTCGGTTTATGAAGGATGGTTGTATTTTTAAGTATAGGGAATTTAGAAAAAATGATAATCCCAAAGCGGTGGTCTTTATCAAAATCCAGTTTAGGATTATAGCTGTAATAATAATAAGGCATATTAAGCGCCATTATAAGATCTGGCAGATAATTAATAGCATTAGGAGATTTATCGCTTGCCACCACTTCTTGAAAACAGGCTACATCGGGCTGGTATTTATTGATGAGCCGAAGCATTTGTTGTTTTTTTTCAGGATGTGTTTTATGCGTTAAAATTTCAAAATGTTCAACATTCCAACTCATTACCCGAAGTATTTCTGAGCTTTTTTTTATTTTAAAATCATTGCTCAGTCTTATTTGTACCAATTGTTTTAATGGCTGCCATGCTAGTACGATACCTATAACACTGATAAGCATCAATCTGGGTTTTACAAGCATCCAGAAAAAAAAGAAACCAAGGAGGATTAATAAAAAATAAAAGGAAGACAAGGTTAAAAATCCAGTAAACCAAAATTGCTTTGGATCAAACCAATAACCATAACAACCCAATAGAAATAATAGTGCAATAGCAATATTGCTAGAAACCATTATTCCTTTCGTAAAACGTCTTACCGGGTGAGCCATACATTAAAGATAAGTTGAAAAACAGCACGATTTAATTACAGCTGATTGTTGTTTATTAAAAAAAGCCGTTATACATAACGGCTTTTTTAATAAAATATGGATGTTTTAATTTTTTAAAGGAGCTCCCACCTGTACGGAACAATCATGGCCAGGCTGTCCGTGTTCAGGGTTTAATCTTGCCGTGCCATTGGTTTTTATTGAACCGGCAGGAACCGCTACTGGAGCATTCATTTTTTGAATTTGTGGCTTTGATCCATTTGCTCCACTGGTGTTTGCAACAGGGGAATTTAAAGGAGCGCCCACAGCAATATCACATCTGTGACCAGGCTGACCATGTGCAGGATTTAAACCTGCAACATTCGTTGCGGGAGCTGAAGGTTGAGGTTGATTATTTGGTTTGGCTCCTGTTGTGGGTGCTGCAATTATTTGTTTGGTACTATCTGCAGTGCTTGAAACAATTGCTGGAGCTAAAGTCCTTGGTGAATCAGGCATTATACTTGTATCTTTTTCGGGACTATCAATTCCGCTACAAGCCATTAATGTTGCGCTTGAGATTATTATTACCGATAAAACTGTTTTTTTCATGTTTGTTTTTTAGATAAATGCAGGTGAATTTTAAAAATAGCTGTTTGATAAAGATAAAAGAAATCAAGAGGATGAAGGAGAAACTAAAAGAATATTTCAATAAGGGCTAATTTATAACCCATCTTCTTCTGCAGCTTTTTTTAAAAATTCTTTTTCTTCTTCGGTTAAAAAATCATAACCTTTTTGGTTTATTTTATCGAGTAACTCGTCCACTTTTTGCTGAGTAATATTGGTTGTTTTTTCAAAAGGTTTACGATTTTCTGTGTTATAAAAAACAGTATTCTTTATTTTATCCTTCGAAGGTTTTTTGTAAGGATTAAACAAGTTCATAAGCCAACTGTAAAATTGATTCATCCAAACACTGCCATCTTTGCCCCGGCGAAGAAAAATGACGAATAAGAATCCTGCCAGCGCTCCTCCCAAGTGGGAAAAGCTATAACCAGCCCCCATTTCTGCCACTCCTGCAAAATCAATTAAAATATAAATACTCATGAGTACCCATATTGGAATACCATTTCTTATTTGTCTAAAAAAACGGTAATCGGGCGAGAGTGTGGTTGTAGCCATTGCCACAGCCAGCGTGCCAGCATTGGCGCCCAGCAAACTTGCGCTGCCAATCATTGGCTGTAATGGCGGTATAACATAATAGGCACCTATAAATACAAGGCCTCCCAAAACTCCTCCATAAATGTAAATGGGTATGAGTTTATCATTGCCAGCCATTTCTTGCAAAAGGAAACCAAAAGCCCAAAGCCAAATCATGTTGCTGATAAGGCGAACTATGGTTGAGCCTGTATCACTGAACATATAGCTAAGAATGGTCCAGGGTCTTTCACTTAGTTTTGAAAGTCTGGAGGGTAACGCAAACCATTGTATTACCTCAGAATTAAATGCTTCGGGAGTTTGCTGCATAAAAAAGTAAACCACTTGTATGAGCATGAGTATTAAAAAGAATATGATATTGATGGCAAACAATGCAACCAGTGCATTGCCATCATGCCCCATTAAAATTCCTTTTTTTGGTTTTTTATATTCGCTGTATCTATCTGTTTCTCCCATATCGATATTTTCTATTAGCTATAAAATTACAAATCCTGCAGCTTATATTTTTATTGAGAATTTGTTTTAAAAGAACGTTTTTTTATTCGTTTTGTTCCAGTAAAGTACCAGAAGGAATCCAATTAGCGCTCCTCCAACATGGGCAAAATGAGCAATATTATCATCAGGGACTCTTGAAACACCACCAAATACATCTAATGCAATAATACCCAGTATAGCCCATTTAGCTTTTACAGGAAAAGGAATTGGCATGATAAATAGTTCGGTATTTGGAAATAAATATCCAAAAGCCGCTAACACACCCATAATAGCACCTGAAGCACCCACAGTGCATCCTATTCTCATTGCTACTTGGTATTGAACCTCCAGTTCAGCACTAATGGTATTATGATCTAACTGCCAATAATCAAAAGCATAGGAACCCATTTGGGTAAGGGCGGCGCCAATCCCGCATATCAGGTAAAAAATTAAAAACTTTTTTGGCCCCCAGGCTCTTTCCACAACTGAGCCAAACATCCATAAACCCAGCATGTTAAATAAAAGGTGAAAAATACCACCATGCATAAACATATGCGTAACCACCTGATAGGGTCTGAAAACTTCAGATTTGTAATGATGTAAAGCAAAAAGATCATTTACACTGTTTAAATCCGCATTTCCACCAAAAGCTGTTTGTGCCAAAAAAACCAACACATTGATGATGATAAGATTTAGAACAATAGGTGTTGTTCTTTGAAAACGATTGCCATAATTATTAAATGCCATGATAATATTTTAGTTCCTGTTAAACCCTGATGATGTTTATTTTAAAGTTAGTAATGCCACACTTTCTATATGATGTGTATGTGGGAACATATCTACCGGTTGTATTTTTTCAACCCTATATTTTTCGCTTAGTAGTAATATGTCCCTAGCCTGTGTTGCCGTATTGCAGCTTACATATACAATCCTTGGCGCTTCCATTTCCAGTAATTTAATTACCAGTTTTTCATGCATGCCCACTCTTGGCGGATCGGTAATCACAACATCAGGTTTGCCATGTGTTGCAAAAAAATCATCATTACAGATCTTTATCACATCTCCTGCAAAAAATAAAGCATGTTCAATATTGTTGAGTGCAGCATTTTTTTTTGCATCTTCTATAGCGTCTTCTATCACTTCTACCCCAATAATCTTTTTTGCCATTTTGCTCACAAAAATGCCGATACTTCCAGTGCCGCAATAAAGATCATAAACAACCTCATTACCGGTTAATCCTGCAAAATCACGAGTAATGCTATAAAGTTTTTCTGCCTGTTTGGTATTGGTTTGGAAAAAAGATTTAGGGCTAATGATAAATTCATATTCGCCCAATTTTTCAACAACATAGCCTTTCCCAAAATAGGTTTGCGGGGTTAAATCGTAAATGCTGTCGTTCCATTTTGGGTTAATAGTATAGAGTAATGTGGTAATGGAAGGCACTTCTTTAAGTAAATGATCGAATAAAAGTATGCGGTCTTTTTCTTCATCATGATTTAAACAAATATTTACCATTAGTTCTCCTGTACTGCAGTATCGTATGATGATATTGCGCAGCCAGCCGGTATGCTGCCTGATATCATAAAAAGAAAAACCATGTTCTTTGGCAAAATCTCGAATGGTATTGCGGATGCTGTTATTTACATCATCCATCAAAAAACATTCCTGAATATCTATTATTTTGTCAAAAATGCGTGGAGCATGAAAACCCAGGGCTCCATCGGCTCCCAACGGAATACTCACTTTTTCTGTGGGAACATCTCCGTCTGAACCTGAAGGCAAATCCTGAATTTCACCTGGTAATAAATACCTCTTATTACTGAAAGTAAATTCCAATTTATTTCTATAGTGAACGGTATCGTCGGCGCCTGCTATTGGTAGGAACACAGCGTCATTCACCTTACCAATTCTAATAAGATTTTGCTCGGCCTCCTGTTGTTTATATTGTAATTGTTTTTCATAAGGCAGCATTTGCCACTTACAACCACCACAAACTCCAAAATGATCACAGAAAGGCTCAACTCTGGAAGTTGAATATTCATTTATCTTTAATACCCTTCCTTCGGCCCAATCTTTTTTGTTTTTAGTGAGCACGATATCGGCCACATCCCCGGGTACTGCGCCCGCAATAAAGATGACTTTACCATCCAATTTTGCCAAGGCCTTTCCTTCGGCAGCATAATCTGTAACCGCTACATTTTGCAGCACTATATTTTTATTCTTTTTTCTCACGGGGGCAAATTTAATACTTATGAAGCCAATCTATATCGTTAAACTTGGTATACGGTCAGTATCTATTCTAAGCATTCAATTCCTATAGCTTTGTTAAGGCTGTGCTTACAACAGGTATTTTAAATACATTTGTCACGCTTTTATACAATTATGAAGAAAATATATTTTACCCTTTTTGCTGCAGGAGTTTACCATATTGCTGCTGCACAGTCATTCAAGGTTACGTTACAATCCAATTTTAAATCGGGGATTGCCTATCTGACACACCATGCAGGCACCAATTTAAATGTAGATGATTCTGCTGCTGTTAATAGTAATGGAGTAGCAGTTTTTCAGTCAAAAGGAGTATTGCCATCCGGTATTTATGCCATCGTTTTTCCTGGAAAAAAATATACCGCCGATTTTCTGATTGGTAAAGAGCAGGAGATAACAATAAAGGCTGATACTGCAGACCTGATAAAAATGTCCGTTACAGGTTCTTCTGAAAACATACTTTTTCAGCAATACCAGCAATTTGTAGCCAAACAGGGGAAACTGCTAAATCAGGAAAGAGATGCCTATAATCAATCAAAAACTGCAACAGATTCTTCTCTTCATGAAAATAACTACAAAAAATACAATACAGAGTTGAATGATTACCGAAGTGGTATTATCAAAAATAAACCGGCTTCTATGATGGCAATTGTCTTGAATGCTATGAAGGAGCCGCCTTATCCAACAAAAAAGCCAGAAACAAGGCAGGACTCTTTGGATAATTATCAGTTTTACAAAACCCATTATTGGGATGGCATTACGTTTATGGATGATTGTGTAGTGCGCACACCATTCTTTCCAACAAAACTTCAGCGTTATTACAGGGAAGTAATGCCGCAGGAACCAGATAGCATTATTAAAGACGCAGATTATAAACTTTTGCTGGCACGCAGTAGTCCGGAAATGTACAAGTACTTATTGAACTGGCTTACCGATGAATATATGAACCCGAAATATATGGGGCAGGATGCCGTGTTTGTGCATTTGTTCGATAAATATCATAGTAAAGGATTATCTCCATGGCTTAACGAAAAACAAAATGAAGCGATTACCCGAAGGGCATATATGCTTATGGCTAATCTTGTAGGAGAAAAAGCAGCCAATCTTGAGCTGCTGGATACAGCCAATAAAGTGTCATCACTTTATGATGTAAATGCTGACTATACTGTTGTAGTATTCTGGGATCCAAACTGCGGTCATTGTAAAGAAGAAGTGCCAAGAGTAGATTCCTTTTACAGAGCTATCTGGAAAGCAAAAAACATAAAGGTATATGCAGTAATGACCGAGTTCGACGAGAGTGGTTGGAAAACTTTTATTAACACCCATCAGTTAGCGGATTGGTATCATGTTCATCATACATTAGAAATGATGAAGGCCGATACTGAAGGACAAAAACCTTCCTTTAAGCAATTGTATGATATAACGCAAACGCCTACTCTATATTTGCTGGATAAAGAAAAAAGAATTGTAGGCAAAAAACTTACGTTGCAACAGCTTAATGACTTGCTGCAGGTAAAAATGAATACTTACCAAAAATAACCGGACAAAAAATAACCAAACGAAATGAAAAAGTTTTACCTGATGTTGTTGATAGCGATCGGAAACGGAGCTGCTTATTCGCAAACATTTATTACCTATGGAACAAATAGCATTTCCAAACAGGAGTTTTTAAAAGCATACAATAAAAACAAAACGACCGTAAGCGATAAAGAAAAATCACTTCGGGAATATGTAGAACTGTATAGCAATTTTAAATTAAAAGTAAAAGCAGCGGAAGAACTAAGGCTGGATACACTTGCTCAGATACAATATGATATCCGCAACTTCCGAGACCAAGTGTTAGAGAATTACCTGAATGATGAAAAAGGAATCGAAAAATTGACAGCCGAAGCTTTTACGAGGTCACAAAAAGACCTTCGTGTGGTTCATTTTTTTATACCAGCCAGCGCCAATGCTTTAGCCGCAGACACCAACAGGGCATACAATGCAGTTATGGCTCTGTACCCTGCTTTAAAAGCAGGCAATCAAGACGAGGCTACCCTTCTTAAAAAAACCGCAGAAAACTCTGGAGCCATCGTAAATAAAAGTGACCTTGGTTTTATAACTTCATTTACCGTTCCATACGAATATGAAACAATTATCTATGGCTTAAAAAAAGGGGAAATAAGTAAACCTTACAGAAGTAAAAACGGCTGGCATATTTTTAAACTTGCCGACGAACGGGCCAGCACAGGGCGATGGAGAATAGCCCAGGTATTGGTGGCAGTTGCACCAGATGCTAACCAAGCGGCAAAGGATGCTGCACAAAAAAAAGCTACAGAAATTTATACATTGCTCAGGAACGGAGATAATTTTGCTGCAACTGCAAAAATTTACAGCGATGATAAACTGTCTTATTTGAATGGAGGCGAACTGCCTGAATTTGGCACAGGTACCTATAATTCCAATTTTGAAAATGAAGTACTTAATTTAAAAGCCGATGGTGAAATAAGCCAACCGTTTTTAACTCAGTTTGGATATCATATTATTAAAAGAATGGGATTCAGTCCAACACCCCCTAACACAACTGACGAGGCTTTTATGTTTGATCTAAAACAAAAAGTGATGAAAGACAGCAGGGTGGATGCTGAAAAAGAAAAATACACTAAAGAACTTATAAATAAAGTACCTACAAAAAAGATAACGGATGTAAAAGAATCGGATATTTTAAGGTATGCAGATAGCTTAATGAAAAATCCAAGTGATGATCAAACAAAGGCTTATCCGATTAGTAATAAAAAAGTTTTAAAGGTGAAGGATCAGGATTTGAAGGGAAGCGACTGGCTTGCTTTTGTAAGAGAGTATAAAACTAATTTGTCTGTAAATAGAAATGAAAATAACAAACAGTTGTGGGATAAATTTGTGGCAACATCTGCACTTAATTATTATAAAAAACACCTGGAAGAATACAATCCGGAATTTAAATTTCAGATGCAGGAATTTAAAGAAGGGAATATGTTGTTTGAGATCATGGAACGCAATGTGTGGGGCAAGGCCATCAACGACAGTGTGGGATTATTAAAGTATTACAATGCCCATGCTATTAATTTTAAATGGGCTGCTAGTGCCGATGTGCTAATCTTTAATTGTACGACAGCTAAAATTGCAGAAGAGGCAATGACCGCATTAAAAAAAGGGAAAAACTGGAGGGTTATTGCAGACGAACAGGCTGCTACAGCAGCATTGCAGGCAGACAGTGGTCGTTATGAAATTTCTCAAATTATTGGAGCTAATTATGCCAGCGCCCCTGCGGTAGGCACTTATACATCTATTGTAACAAATATTGATGGTTCTGCTACATTTGTAAAATATGTAAATGTTTATGAGGCCAATCAGCAGCGTAGTTTTGATGAAGCTCGAGGGTTGGTAATTAATGAATATCAGCAAGTGCTGGAACAGCAATGGCTGGCTGAGCTAAAGAAAAAATATCCCATTCATGTAAATGAAAGTATGATCAAAGAAATGCTTTAGGGTACAATAAAATAGTAAAAAAACCTGCCATGATCCATTGGCAGGTTTTTGCGTTTATATACGGCAATGAAATAAATACCGCACATTGAGTATTTTTTTAGGGAGATAAATTATTATGCTGATCAATAAAAAGAGGGCCTTCTTAAAAGAAGGCCCTCTTTTTTAATATACAATATTTTAAACTAATTTTTTTACAACATCACATATAAGTTTTGGCCGTCCCAATGTGTAATAATGTAAAACAGGCACACCGGCTTTATACAAATCTTTCGATTGTTCAAGCAGCCATTCTGTTCCCACGATTTCTACTTCTTCATCGGTGTTGCACTTCATAATTTCGCTGCTTAAAGCAGACGGAAGATCAATGTGAAACACTTTTGGTAAAAGAGTTAATTGTTTAAAAGTGTAAATCGGTTTTAGTCCTGGTATAATAGGAACAGTGATGCCTATTTCTCTGCAGGCGTTAACAAAAGAAAAATATTTACTATTGTCAAAAAACATTTGGGTAACGATATAGTCTGCACCGGCATCAACTTTTTGTTTCAGGTATTGCAGATCGCTGTCCATATTGGGAGCTTCGAAATGTTTTTCAGGATAGCCCGCCACGCCAATACAGAATTTTGTTTTGGTTGTATTTTTTAATTCTTCTTCAAGGTAAACTCCAGCATTGAGGTTTTTAACCTGCTTTAATAAATCAATGGCATATTTATGCCCACCAGGTTCGGCTTCAAAACCAGCTTCGTTTTTAGCAGCATCTCCACGCAGCACGAGTACATTATCTATGCCCAGATAGTTAAGGTTAATGAGCGCATCTTCTGTTTCATTGACACCAAAACCGCCACAAATAAGATGGGGCACAGTATCCACATTGTATTTGTTCATGATTGAAGCGCAGATAGATTCTGTGCCAGGCCTTTTTCTTACCACAACTTTTTCAAAAGTCCCATCAACTTTTTTCTTAAATACATGCTCGCTTCTATGATATGTTACATTAATAAAAGCGGGGTCAAATTCCATTAGAGGGTCCAGATGATTGTATAAAGATTGAATACCCTTGCCCTTTAATGGAGGAAGTATTTCAAAAGAAATCAGTGGTTTTGTTGCGTGATTGATATGGTCTATTACTTTCATGTTTTTTTAAATGGGCGTAAAGATAAAGCCAAAATGAAAAAAAATTCCATTTTGTGGAGGCTTCGATTAAAAAATTTAAAAATTAATTCCAAGGCAAATGCCGGCCCTAATTCCACCCCACGGTCCTTTAAAATTCAAAGTTGCACCATTGCCATCTACGATATAGGTAAAATTGGTAAGAGGGATATCAAGGCTAGCAAGTTCGTCTCTAAGCGATTGTTGCTCCGAAGTGTTTAATGTTTTTTTGCCGGTGATATCTCCTTTAGAATTTCCATAATTCGCCCCAAGTATCCACCAATCAAGGTATAATGATTTGCTTAGTTTCCATTGAGCACCCATCATCAAACCGCCAGTAAGACTGTTAACACTTCCTGATAAAGGGATTGTTTTAATAGCACTGTTGTCATCATATTCAAAAATCAGGTCTGCATCATATTTTGCAATACTTGCAAAAGGGGCTAGATAAAAACCATGAAAGGCTCCCCTTTTACCCAGATAAAATCTAAGCTCCGGCATAAATGCCATATTACCCACCTTTAAGTTGTTAATCTGACGTTCTACATCCGGGTCGTTTGCAGCCTTAATAAAAGCACTTTTAAAAGGGATACTTCCTTTGGGCATTAATCTAAATGTACCCGCTAAAGTTATTTTTTTTGCAATGGCCCTTTCGTACTGAACTGTAAAATTTTTAAAAGCAAGAGCGGGAAAGTTAAGTTTTACTATATTTTTTTTTGCAGACCCTTCTGTGTTTTGATTCCTATCTGTTTCTGTCTGTGCGTAAATGGATGAATTGGTAAATACTACGAATAATAAAAACAATACTTTTTTCATAACAGTTAATTTTATTTGATATTTTATAATACCTCTGATTGTGCAATAAATTACAAAATAAAAATGAATTTTTAGATAATATAAAATTAGGATTTTTAAACTTGGCTAGCTGACCCTTTCTGTAAAGTTTTGGTAATCTGCCATTAATTTAATGAACCTAATATCACTTCGCTTATTTTTGCTAAAACTTAAGTCCATTGAATCTAACGATATACAGTAAAAACTTAGTGAAAGTTTACGGTAGCCGAATAGTCGTAAACAACGTGTCGTTTAATGTAAGCCAGGGGGAAATTGTGGGTTTACTTGGGCCGAATGGTGCAGGCAAAACAACCTCTTTTTATCAGGTTGTAGGATTGGTAAAACCCGATGAAGGGGAAGTTTTTTTGAACGATATTAATATTACCAAATTGCCTATGTACAAAAGGGCACAAATGGGTATTGGCTATTTGCCACAGGAAGCCAGTGTTTTTCGCAAGCTTAGTGTTGAAGACAATATTATGGCGGTACTGGAAATGACCAATTTAAAAAAAGCTGCGCAAAAAGAAAAAATGGAATCTTTGCTCAATGAATTCCGCCTGCAGCATGTACGAAAAAACAATGGCGATACCCTAAGTGGCGGTGAAAGAAGAAGAACAGAAATTGCCAGAGCACTTGCCGTAGACCCAAAATTTATTTTATTGGATGAGCCCTTCGCTGGTGTAGATCCAATTGCCGTAGAAGATATACAGGCCATTGTTGCTAAATTGAAATTTAAAAATATTGGTATTCTTATCACCGATCATAATGTGAATGAAACACTTTCTATTTGCGATAGGGCTTACCTGCTTATTGATGGAAAAATTTTCAAACATGGCACAGCTGAAGAGTTGGCTGGTGATGAGCATGTTAGAAGATTATATCTGGGCAGAAATTTTGAACTTAAAAGAAAAGATTACCTGCATACCGAAGCTGCCAACGACCAGCAGTTACTTCCATAAATATTCCTGCTTTTTTGGGTAAATATCAACTGTGCAATAAGTATAAATCAATATATCCGTATGTTTTTTTATCTTGCCAGTAATGAAATTGCTTTCTCCTGTTATATCTAAACTGGCTCGTATGCGTATTTGGCGCATAGATAACTGGACGAACCATCCTGTGGCTGCTCAGAGAGCCGTTTTACAGGACCTGGTAACATCGGCTCAATACACTTCATTTGGGAAAAAATACAATTTCTCCAAACTTTTTACACTCAAGGATTTTAAAAAGAATATACCTATTCATGAGTATGATGATATTAGGCCATACATTATACGGATGATGGAAGGAGAGGAAAATGTATTATGGAATACACCTGTATCATGGTTCGCCAAAAGTAGTGGTACCACAAGTGATAAAAGTAAATTTATTCCAATCAGCGAAGAAAGCCTGCAGGACAACCATTATCAGGCCAACAAAGATGTGTTGAGTAATTATTATAAAAATTTTCCGGGCAGCGACCTTCTTACGGGTAAGGGGCTTGTGATTGGGGGATCTCACCAGATCAATAAGTTAAATGAAGATATTCAATATGGTGATCTGAGTGCTGTTTTGATGCAGAACTCTCCTTTTTGGGGTCAATGGTTGCGAACACCTGAATTGAGTATTGCATTGCTGGATGAATGGGAAAACAAAATCGAACAGCTGGCTCAAATTACCGCCAACGAAAATGTAACTTCTCTTGCAGGCGTACCCACCTGGACGCTGCTCCTACTTAAACGCATTCTTGAAATAAAAAATGCCAAAAATATTAAAGAAGTATGGCCGAACCTAGAATTATATATCAATGGCGGAGTATCGTTTGTACCTTATCGTGACCATTTTGAAAAAATAATTGGCGCTCCTATCAATTATCTGGAGGTGTATAATGCCAGTGAAGGATTTTTTGCAGCCCAAGAAAAACCAGCGGATGATGGGATGACACTTTTTACTGAGCATGGCGTTTTCTATGAATTTATGCCGGTTGAAGAGTATGGCAAACCTTCACCCCAAACGGTAGGATTAAATCAGGTACAGCTAAATAAAAATTACGCTATCATCATAAGCACTACCGGTGGACTCTGGCGTTACCTTATAGGCGATACGATTCGCTTTACTTCTATAAATCCTTATCGTATAGTGGTTACAGGTAGACTGAAACATTATATGAATGCATTTGGGGAAGAAGTAATTATAGATAATAGTGATAAAGCTATCGCTGTAGCATCTCAAAAAACGGAGGCTATCGTAAGTGATTATACTGCGGCGCCTTTATTTTTTACAGAAAACAGTAATGGAGCACATGAATGGCTGATAGAATTTGAAAAAGAACCCGAAAACCTGATTCAATTTACCATTGAATTGGATAAAGCTTTAAAAGAAACGAATAGTGATTATGAAGCCAAGCGACATAAAGACATAGCACTAAGGCTGCCTGTTGTAAAAATGTTGCCTAAAGGGTCTTTTAACCGATGGCTGAGAAGCAAAGGTAAAATGGGTGGGCAACACAAAGTACCAAGGCTTTGTAACGAAAGAAAATTCATCGAAGAAATATATAGTATTTTATAAGTCAATGCTTCTGAATATATTACATATTTTTTATCTTTTCTCGACAATATTTATAATTTCCCGACGTTCTTTAATTGAAATTCATCATTGATGGTATTCCTAAAAGAATGATATCAGTGGTTTGATTGTTTATTGCAACCACGCCTTTCCAGTAACAAAAGATTAACGCCTCCTCTGCAAAATCACTCGGTATTGGTATAGTTGTTAGAGAACAACAGACAGAATTTAAGTTGTGTATGTATTTAACAAACACGGCATAATAAAAACCGATATCTAAAATGAAAAACCTACTAATGGTTCTTCTTGCCCTGTTGGGTGGAAGAGTGAGCTATGCACAATGTAACACCGCAGCTCCTGTTACCTATTACATAACCCAAACAAGCCCTGGAGAAATTTATCGGCCCAATGGAAGCGCCTGGAAAGGCGGCGATACTATAAAAATAACGGGGACCAATTATTCAGTTGTAGAGTTTTACGGCGTTGGGGGAGATGCTTGCCGCGATCTTGTGATCATGCCACAAACAACTTTAACTACACCAAATTTTAGAATAAAAGGTAATTCGCATCATATAAAAGTATGGGGTGGAAATAATCTATATGGTATAAAGGTTAACGGAGGTCCTCTTGCAATTACAAAAAGCCATCATATCTGGGCCGATAATATTGAATGCACCGGAGGTTCAATAGGAGTTTATTGTAAACAGGATTATGATGTTGCTGATACCGAAACTTGGCAACCAGGTTATACGATGACTAAGATTAAGTTAACCAATCTTTGGATACATGATATAGATGGAGAAGGTTTTTATGTAGGACATACCCAGCCAGATGGAGTTGTTTATAATGGAGTAAACCGTGTTCCAATTCGTTTAGACAGTGTTGAAATAAGTAATTGCCTAGTAGAAAGAACAAACTGGGATGGCATACAGTTATCTAATGCTAGAAACGGTTGTAAAATATTTAACAACACTGTGACAGATTATGGTCTACTAAATTTGGGAAGCCAGCAAGCGGGAATTATTCTAGGTAGCAATACCAATGCAGACGTTTATAATAACATTGTTAGCCGGGGTACAGGTAATGGCATTGAACTTTTTGGCTATGGAGTGATTAATTGTTATAATAATACATTGGAAAACTGTGGATATGATAATACCAGCAATGGCCAGCAAACTATTTACGCTAGCGACTATGTAACGCTTTCGGAATCAAACTCCAAACAAACGGTATTGATCAATAATAATCTGGTGAAAAATCCAAAACCATCAGGAGCCATTATGGTAACTGGATATGCCAATAATTCAAATCCTTCTACTATTAAAGATAATAGGGTATGCATTGTAGCACCCCCATCAAACTGGCTGTCTCTTTATATTAAAATTTATACTGTAGGAAGTACGATAACAGGCAATATTATTGACTGTAACAGCCAGGTAGCGCTGCCAGTTAAATTCATTTCTTTTAATGCTCAAAAAATAGCTGATAAAACATACAGGGTAAATTTTGAAGTAGAAGAGGATGTAGAATTAGACCATTATGAAGTGATTATGATAGACCCTACAACTAAAAAAGAAAAAGTATTAAAACTCATAATACCTGATGGCAAGTTGCTAGGTAAAAAAACCTACACTCAAATCATCCAACTATAATTACAATACCTCTCCTCATATAAAAACCACCTCTCATGATCTTAAAAAATATTTTCGGGCGATTATTATTAGGCTGTGCGGTTGCATTGACTGTAATATCTACAAGCTCCTGTAAAAAAGAATTGGCGGCACCTCCTTCAACAGGAAATGAATCAGTCGTCATTTTTATAAGGGCAATTGATAAAGACAGCACCATCGTCAATTCTGAACAAATTAGATTATTTTAATTTTTTAAACAGCTTTATTAACAGGCTTCGGTATTTCCGGAGCCTTTATTGTATATATAAAAAATGGTTTTGGATCTTTCAACACTATAAATTTTTGCTTGCTGATAAGATAAGCACGAATTGATATATTTTTGTCTTACAAAAAAAATAACGTGTATGAAATTATTGGAAGGAAAAACAGCCATCGTTACAGGTGCGGCCCGTGGAATAGGAGAAGCTATTGCAATCAAATTTGCCGAACAAGGAGCCCATGTGGCATTTACCTATGTAAGTGACAGCAGCGCTGAAAAGGCCAAGATTCTAGAAGAGAAATTGACTGCGATGGGAGTAAAGGCAAAAGCTTATCAGAGCAATGCTGGTAATTTTGCAGCCTGTGAAGCATTTGTATCAGATGTTTTAAAAGAATTTGGAACCATAGATATCTGTGTAAACAATGCAGGTATTTCTAAAGATAATCTGTTGCTTCGTATGACACCCGAGCAGTTTGAAGAAGTCATTAATGTAAACCTGAACAGTGTTTTTTTTATGACCAAGCAGGTGATAAAACCTATGATGAAAGCAAGAAGCGGATCTATCATTAACATGAGTTCTGTTATAGGGGAAATGGGGAATGCTGGACAAAGTAGTTATGCAGCCAGCAAAGCTGGTGTAATTGGATTTACAAAAAGTGTTGCTAAAGAATTAGGTAGCAGAAATATCCGTTGTAATGCAATTGCTCCGGGATTTGTAGAAACAGATATGACCAGTTATTTAAAAGAAGGAGATGCTGCCGATAAATACAAAGCAGGAATTCCGCTAGGCCGTTTTGCAAGCGCTGAAGATATTGCCAATGTAACTTTATTTCTTGCTTCAGACATGGGAAGTTATGTAACAGGTCAAACTATTAGTGTTTGTGGAGG
>CANNJE010000001.1 GCA_947504605.1 Chitinophagaceae bacterium | reverse complement strand
TCTATATCCAGATAATCAGGACCAGATCTTCCATCTGTATTACGAAGATCTAATGTAACTCTGGCATTAAGCGCAAGATTCCAACCATTAGTGCCAATAGGACCATCTACAAACCCGTTAAAATTAGCATCGGTAAATCCTGCTTCAATAACATCTGCAATGCCATCCATATCGCTGTCTAGATCGTAGGGATTTGACCTGCTGTCAATATCCATATTTTTATACGGATAACTGTCTGCACGTCCATCCGCATTTGTATCTGCACCTGTACGCAATAAACTAATTGCTGTATTTTCTGCGGTACCATCATTGCCTAAATCAGCATCCACATTATCTGAAAGACCATCTCCATCAGTATCTGTAAATCCATCAATATAACCATCATTGTCAGTATCTATTCCCAGGGCTTCTAATACATCAGGGATGCCATCATTATCACTATCTGTGTCAAGGTAATTAGGAATTCCGTCCTTGTCCAAATCCTGCGCACCTAATCCAACACCAGAACCTGCTACACCAGTTGCACTTGCGTCTACATTTTGAGAAAATCCATCGTTATCGCTCGTAGAATAATTATCTATCACGCCATCCCCATTTTGATCAACACCATAAGATTCAACCACATCAGGAATACCATCATTATCACTATCCAAATCCAAATGATTGGGAATGCCATCCAGATCTTTATCCATAGCGTCATTAATTCCATCTGCATTACTATCTGTATAGCTAGGGAAATTTACATCATAAAAATTAAGGATCCCATCATTGTCTGAATCTGCACTTGGATCAAAATTGTCGTTAAATCCGTCTGCATTGTTATCAATAAAACCAGCATAAGTTGCATCGTTCCAATTTGGAATACCATTTGAATTAGCATCTAGTAATGCGGTAGGATTATTTAATTCAACATAATCAGGAATACCATCATTATCATCATCTATATCTGGGCAAGCAATAATAAATACCCTGATACGAACAGTATCCGCACATCCTAATGGATTTTTAAAATAGGCCCAATAAACATGAGAAGAAGTAACAGGTATTAAAGGATTGTAAATATTCGCAGGAATGAAAGGCATTGCAGAATAGATAGTATACCCTGCAAATCTGCGCCATGGTAGCGTTACGGATGTTACTGGGCAGGAATTAACCAATAAAGTATCAGAAGAACTTGTACATGACCAATTTACATAATTAACAACTGGGCCTTTAATAATACATCCTCCATTATTTACACCACTTGAGTCGAATAACAATGCACCTGAAGTAAATCCTGCATAACTCAAACGTGCAGCATTTTTTACAGAATCTCCGAGGCAATTGATAATGGTACATGATGTAGTCAATAGAACATCAAACTGAACATTTCCTGTAGCTGCCACAGCCATATTGCCTCCTGTACTTGCATTTGCAGCAGCACCTAAACGAAAAACAACCTTATTATTAGTAAGGTCAAATTCGGCCTCATCATCTCCAGCTATATCAGTTTTAGCTATTCCATTTATTTTTAGGGTGCCGGGTTTATAACTGGTTCCTAATGGAATATTATCAGTTAAAGTTGTTTGTATACTTGCATCATTCCCAACATTGGTATAATTCATTTGATACCTCAAACTATCACCAGCATTAACTAAACCTCCATTAATATCTGTTGAGGTTTTAACAAAATCAAAAGTTGGATTATACTGAGTAATTGCTGTGGTTAGTACATGGGCGATTATCATTTCTTCTGGAGAAGAAAATCTTACGGTAGCAGAAGTTTTACTGTTTCCCAGTTGAGCATTACCGCTATTAGGCATTTCGATGATGTTAGCATCATAGCCTAAAGTATTATTAAATGCAGGATTACGGGTAGTTACAGTAGCTCCTTTATAAGCAATGCTGCTGTTCCACATATCATTGAGATTTGCAGTTGCATTGGGTGTTAAATTATAAAAAGCGGCAGCGCCGTTTTGTTTAAAAGCAAATGAATCCGTCCAACTTCTGTCGCCATCATAAGCAACTGTTCCTAACTCACAACTAACCGGACCTGTTGCCGGTGTTAAAAAACCATTAATGCCAACATCAACTGGAGGTTTGCCGAGTTGAACGATTGCACTGCCATCAAATACCGTAAGATTGCGGGATTGTTGAGATGGATTGGCATAAACAACAACAATTGTCCAACCTCCATAAGCATTTGATTTACCCATTGGAGATGTAACATTAGCTAAAGTATAAGTTCCATTTGGACTGTTAGTACTTAGCAAAGAAGTAATATCCGCATAACATTGAAAACCAGTATAAATAAAACCTACAGGATTTGATGAATTGTAATAATCTGTTTGTGAAGATGTAATATTTGTAAAAGAAGTTGAACCGGGTAGTTTTATTTTACAAGTTGTTTCTCCTGTTATCCAAGATGTATTGTTTGAACTGGCACCTTCTCCTGCTCCCCAGTACAACCCTGCAAAAAGAATGCTTGAGCAAGAGGAAAGATTTAAATCAGCAGAGGAGGAATTAAATGTTCCGTTATCGTTAACTCCAGAAACTTCCATATCAAATGACATGTCGTTCCTAGTAGCGCTTCTTAAATGAACTTCAACAGCAATTGTATTAACGCCGGCTGTAAAAAAAGTAGGACTTAAGCTAACGCTAACATTTTCGGCTGCTCCAACTGCAATATTGGAGGATGCTAAAGTTCCGTATCCAATAACTCCTGTGGGCATGTTGTTTCTGATACGCTCCACACCATTAACGTAAACCACTATTCCATCATCTCTTTTTAGATTAACCTGAATAACATTAAAAGTAGTTGACAATTCAGTAGCGGTAAAACTCACAGTATTACGAAAATAATAGGCAGTATATTTTGAATTTGATCCTGGAGAACAAATGGGTGTTACACCACTTGGAATACAAGTTGCTTGTGAAGAATTAAAACCATATTTTCCTAATCCTGCAACGGGTGATGCACCAGTATTCCAGGAACCTGTCAAAGAATAATTGAGCGCTTTCCAAGTATTTCCAGATCCGTCATCAGTAGGTGCAGAACCTCTAGAAAAATAATTCCAGCCACTTCCAAATGGTAATTTGGTAACGGATGCTCCATTATCAATATCAATATTTATCCCGTTACCATTATTATCCATAGATGATCCAGCAGGTGCAATTTCACCAGTTCCAGGTATACCAGAACCTACCCCAGATGTAGAAATAATGCTATTAGATACATAAACAATATTCCCTTTTACAGAAGGATTATAATACCGCTGTGTAAAAGGACGAAGAATTTGCGCATTCATAGTATTGCCCAATACTATAAATAGAAGCAACAGTTTAAGACTTAATAATATGTTTGGACTTTTGGACAACTCTGTATAATTTTTCCCCTTTTTACTTTCTATCAAATTGAATATCAGGTTTTTGCTATATGAAAACATTCAACTTGATATTACAAGATTTAGACGCATACCCCAGTTTATTATTGTCCTTTGGTCTTTATACGAAGTTAGTTTTACTGATTATTTTTTACTTCTCAGTAAAAATACTTAGTAAACGGTTCGACACATTTTAAATTTTTTTTATATTTTCTTAAAACCCAAAAAAAAGCTCCTCCTTTCGGAAGAGCTTTAAATTGTAGGGTACGGGGGGAATTATTTTAGAATTATTAGCCTAATTGTAAACAGTTCATTATTCAATAATACTTGAACACAATAAACTCCATTACTATATCTAGACAATCCAGTAAAAGGGAAAATATTATTTCCTTTGAGTGCTTTTTGTTTTTTTGACAAGATTAGTTTTCCCATATTGTCTTTAATATTAATAACAATATCAGACTCTTTTTCTGCGAAAAAATTTAAATTGGCCACATCATTTGCGGGATTAGGGTAAATACTAATGGTCGCTTTGGTATTATTTTTTCTTATTAGTACTACATTACTAAATCTCACTGAACCATTTTTTGCAATCACTTTTAAACGATAGAATAAAAGGTCAATATTCATACTACTGATATTGTCACTGCTGTAGTAATTAGACAGTAGATTCAAAGGCATATCCGCCGTTTGCGATCCAATTTTTTGAAAATGCATATTATCTGTACTTCTTTCTATCTCAAAAATATCCAACGCTGTTGTTGATATAATACTCCAGTTTAAACTTACATTGTTTTTATTTTCACCCCCGCTCAATTGCAGATGTTGCAATGGCAGAACATAAGTCACATAACGCCAGTCTCTTTCTGGCTGAGCTGGTAAAAACTTCTGTACTGTTGCTTTGGTTCCAGGGGTTGGGTCTCCAACCAAGCTACCACCAGTTCCCATCAAAGAAGATGTTCCTTTAAGGTTTAACCCGGAGTTTATCAGATCAAATCGATCGTCTAAACCATCACCATCTGAATCAACACCTGTAGGTGTTACCAAATCGTCTGCAAACCCATTAAAATTATAATCATTCCCTTCTGCAATATCAAGGGCGCCATCAGAATCGGTATCAAGATCCAGATAATCTGGAATCAGATCCAAGTCTTTATCTGCCAAAAAGATACCTGCACCACCAAATGTTACAGTGAACGGAGCTAGATCATAGGCATTGTCTAATCCATCGTTATCATTATCCAAATAAGAAGGGAATTTGTATCCTGCAGTTGTTTGACCTTCTATGTTATCTGGAATACCGTCTCCGTCTGAGTCAATATCTAAATAATTATAATTAGCATCTCCATCAGAATTTTTTAAATTAAGGGCTGGCAACAAATGCAGTGCTGTATTCCATCCGTCGGCGCTAATGGCCCCATCTATAAATCCATTATAATCTATATCAGCAAAACCGGCATCCAGTACATCAACAATACCATCCATATCACTATCTACATCATAAGCATTCGGTCTTTTATCATTGTCAAAGTTTTTAAACGGATAACTATCCGCACGGCCATCGCTTGTTAAATCGGCACCCGTACGCAATAATGCCGTTGCATTTATGTAGGAATCAATTAAGCCATCTCCATTAACATCTATAAACCCATCAATTTTTGCATTATTATTTGCATCAGGCCCCCCAGCTTCTACAACATCAGGAATACCGTCACCATCACTATCTAAATCGATGGTATTGGGTTTGCTGTCTGCATCAAAATCTAATACACCCAATCCAATTCCGGAGATTCTTGCACCTGTATTATTTATATCTACATTTTGTGAAAGACCATCATTATCCGTATCTGTATAATTATCAATCTTACCATCTCCATCCGCATCCACTCCTCCAGCTTCCACAACATCAGGGATACCATCATTATCACTATCTAGGTCAAGCATATTTATGATTCCGTCCAGATCCATATCAAAACGATCATCAATTCCATCCCCATTACTATCTACTCTACCAGGAAAAGTGGTATCAAGATAATTTAGAATTGCATCATTATCGCTGTCTCCATCTGCCTGAAAGTCATCATTTATAAAGTCGTTGTTGTTATCCTTAAAACCAGGATAAAGTGGATCAAAAGCATTGCTTATACTATTAGTGTTATGATCCAGCAATGCTGCCGGCATATAACTCTCTACATAATCCGGAATACCATCATCATCCTTATCTATATCACAGGTAATAAATACGGTTACCGGTTGGCATATTGTTGTATTACAATCGCCTTCTGCCCTTACATAATAAGTGGTAGTAACAGTTGGACTAACGGTAATACTAGCTCCAACTCCAATCGCTGTTCCTGTACAACTTCCTTCATACCATTTCCAGGCAGCATTGGTTCCAAGCGTTCCTCCGGTTATACTTAAATTTACCGGCATGCCTCCGCAAATATTATTTTTATTTTTATTAGCAGTTGTTGCAGCAACAGATCCTACTTTCCCAATCAATAATGTTCCTGGAGAATTAAATCTGCAACTTACACTACCAATATTTCCGGATGCTGCAACTAATAGGCGATAATATTTACCAGTATCTGCAGCTGTTACAGGATTAATGTTATAGGTAACAGAAGTTGCTCCGGGAATATCTGTATAAGGTCCGGCCAGTGCAGTTGCAACCTGCCACTGATATTCTTTTATACCAGGTATTGCACCAGGATCTGTCAAACCTCCTGTGAAAGTAGATATGTCGCCAATACAACCTGCCACTGAATTTACGCCTACAACAGGAATTGGGTCGCATGAGCCAAATTGTATATCATCCAATGCAATATCATTACCACAACCACCGGGAGCATCGTTAATAATTTCAAAAACGATAGATGAATAGGATGCAGGGCTTACAAATTTTAAACCCATTTGTTGCCATCCTGTTGTAGCAATATCAGCCGTTGAGGCTTCTGTAATAATCAATCCCGAGACACCATCTTTCACTCTTATTTTTAGCTTTGGATACCTAATACCTCCAAAACCATTACAGATGGTTTCGTAACTACTGTTACTAATATATGAGGCATAAAAAGAAACAGAATATTGCTGCTTGGGACATAAAGCATAAGCAAAACCACCCCGAAACATTACAGAACTGGCGGCATCAGCATTAACTACAAGCATACGCCCGTCTGTATTCCCAGTATGATCCGTAAGACTTATAAAATGTGTACCATTTGCAGTTGTTGTATTATTGGTAATGGTAAATCGTTCCGTAGCCAATGGGGCTGTTCCAGAACTGGCATAATCAGAATTATTTATAGGAGCAGAAACGCCAGAGCCCAATGTTGCTCCGGGAATGCTGGTTGACAAACCAGTTCCTGTCCCAAAATCCTGAGAATATAAAATCCTACTCAGAACACTACAGGGAGGTGTTTGGGCAGTTACTGAAATTAACAAGGGTGTAGGTTGACCTTCACCCATATCATCAGGTTTATCATTACTGTTTAAATCAGCTTTGTCACCATTTGTAGAGCTATCTCTTAAATTATTACTATTAAAATCTATTGCTGTAGCAATAGCACTGTTATAATAAACCACCCCACTTAGAATATTGGAAAGCCTGCAGGAAATTCTGATTGTAAAACTGCTATTGGCTACTGGATAATTGGGTAAGGATGGAGTACCATTTAAAAGATTAATATTAGGTGTCAAGCCGGTATATCCGGCATTAACTGTATAACCATTAGGATTTACAGGAATTGTAACAGAGACATTAGATACATTACCAATGCCATTTATAAGGCCCAAATTATCGGCTACCTGCAAATTGGTTACATCCATATTACCATAGTTTTTTATCACTATTTCATAAATGACGTCGTATTGATTTGGGGTGCCGGTTGGCGTTACTGATACTAGTTTTTTTGCTGATCCTACACCAGAAACAACGGTAGCCATATCTGAAGCAGATCTTACAGAACCTGCTGTTTTTGTAATGGGAGTATTAGCTGCAGTTAATAAAGTAATTTCCTGAAAAGGACAAGCTACTCCTGCAACTGTACCCGAAAAAGCTGCAATGGCTTCTCCATCAGCATATGTAAGTCCTACAAAATTTCCGGTAGTTTTTACGGTATCAATATAAGTACAAGTAAGGTTTGCGCCTGTACCTGTATAGGATTGATAATTCGGAGTAAATAGTTTATTATCTACCACGAAAAACATTTGACCAGAAGGAGACATTGCCACATCTCCACTTCCCTGTACATAAATTTTAGCGCCTCCCGTTAATGACAAAGTATCTGGAGCTCCAATTACGCCTGTAACAAAATCCATTGAACGAATCATTGGTTTGTAAGTAGGCGGAGTCGTTGGTAAAGCATTTGTAAATTCAATTGAATATCCTTTTCCAATATTATCAAATGCCACACCCAAAATATCCGCAGGAAAAGAACGGATGGTATCTAGCCTTGGAGTAGTTCCGGTTGGAATGGTTCCTACTGGCCAGCGCCAGGCATAGGTACGCGGTATTCCTCCAGGAGCAAGTGCTCCTGAAACGGCTGTCCAGAAAAAATATATATTATGATCCTTTGGGTTAAAACTTACACTAGAGTAATTCGATGTAAACCTTTGTATACCACCACTACCTCCAGATGTACCAATACGTAATTGCGGAAGACCCGGATTTACCAAACCACCTGTTGCGTTAGTAATGGTATTAGTAGCTCCGTTGTATGTGTAATAATGGAAATCACTTGTACTACCACCACAATTAGAAGTGGTGCCCACTGCAAATGGATAACTTACAGTTGCTGGCTGTGCCAATGCATTTTGCAGCAAACACAATACAAAAACGAACAAATAGGATAAAGACTTTTTCATAACGACAGAAATTTGTTATTGCAGAAACTTGTTATTGCAATTTTTATTGAATAACAAACCTTAGTGATGTTTGCTCATCACCAGATATTTTGATAGAATAAGTTCCTTTTAAAAACTTGCTCACATCAAACATCATATTTTGATTCATTCCATTTTTTATTTCTTTTATCAGCATTTTTCCTGCTGCGTCATAAATTGAGAAACTTACGGTACTGTTAGCTGTTACTACTTTTGAATTAATTACTAACTGACCATTTATAATTGGATTTTTTACAACGCTATAACCATGATCCATACTGCCAGTTAGTTTTATAATTCTGCTATATTGCAGATATCCTTCAGCATTCTTAAATCTGGCTCTGTAAAAATTATTTGCTTTGGAAGGTTGTACATCTTTAAAGCCATATTTTTTTCCAGATTGTGTACCAGCCTGTTCTGTCATGATACCCAGCTCTGTAAAATCTATCCCATTTATACTCCTTTGAAGTACCACTTCTGAATTAATAGCATTACCATCTAAAAGGAGCAACGCTTCATTTCCTGTATTGGATTGACGTACGCTAAAATCAAGAATTTTCAAATCAAGTGTCGACACCTGTAGTACAGTTCCGCCTGCAATTGTTTTTAATCCCGGATCAAACGTGACCGTTGTAGGGACAAATGAAAGCGGAAAATTGAGCCTATTTCCACCAATGGGCGCCTCAATTCCATTTCCTGCTTTTGCAAGATTTCCGGTTGTAAAATTTCCGTCTGTAAGATCATAAAATACGATGGTGGTATCTTTTCCTGGGGCCTGAACCCTTAATACTATCGGAGTATTAAAATAAGCAACAGAAGAACCTGCTGATTTGCTCTGCGCTCCTATAGATACATAAATACCTCCTGCTGCAATTGGCTGCCAGTTAATTGTATAAGTAGGATGTCCGGTACCAGTTACAAAGTCATCAAAAAATGCTGTCAAATCTGTTCCCAAAACCCTATTAAAATTCGTTTTCAAAGAATCACTGTTAGCAGATTTATATCCTGAACCATTGGTTGAATCTAAATAATTGGTACAGGCCTGAAAAAATTTGGTATCCCCAGACAATGCCCTAAGCATCGAAACTACCATACAACCCCTGTCATATACAGCACTCACATTTGAGCCTGTCCAAACCTGAGCAGAATTTGCAAAACTGGTAATTCTTGTCGGAGTAGAAGTATTGCCTCTGGCCGCAGTTCTTGCTGCAGTTAATTCATTCAGCGCAACAATTCCTGTTGCAGGTACCAGCTCTCCTGCCAATACTTCACCATAACGTGCAAAACCCTCTGCCAGCCAAAGGTCTGCCCAGGTAGCAAAAGTGGCTTTATCTCCAAACCACTGATGCATCAGTTCATGCGCCAGTGTTTGACGACTATTAAGCGAAGCTGAGGCTATAGCCGAAAATGTTTGATGCTCCATACCCCCTGCCCCTCCAAGTCCTTCATAAAAACCATGTTTTTCTCTTGCATAAGGATAATATCCAAACTTATTACTATAGGCTGTTACCATCTGTGTCATATAATCCATTGAAGTAAGGATGGCAGTATACTGCGCAGCAGTCTTTCCTCTGAATAAATAATATACAATGGGAACATCTATACCTCCAACATTAACCGTACCCCTATAATAACGATTGTATCGTGCAACGGAAACACAAACAAGATAAGATGCCATTGGATAACGGTTCTTAAAAGTAAAAGTCCTGCTGTTTCCATTAATTGTAGAATCGACCAATTTGCCATTGGTCGCTACCCAAAATGTATCAGCTCCAGTCCAGGGTGTATTTACAATTATATCCATGCTATCTATCTTATCCTGCATATCTGCTTTGCATGGCCACCAATCTCTGTCTTCGTAAGATTCTGAAAGGGTATAAATATAATTTTGGCTGGCGGGAGTTGTCGCTTTTTGATATCCTTCTGCTGCCCCACTAGCCGCTGGAGGAACTCCTGCATAACTAATTGTTACAGAATCCAATGTATTGGAAGCTACAATCGTTGAAGGCAATGTTATACTTAATACATTAGCTGCACTTACAGTTTTTGTACAGCCTGTACCATGATAGGTCACCACCAAATTAGCATTATCAAATGCCGATTTTCTTAAATCAAAAGTTATTGTTGAAACATTTGCAGAGGTTGTCTTAAAATAGGTAGTTATTACTCCTGTTATCCCCTTTGTCGCTGAATCTGGGTTAATTCTCCACCAAATACGATGATACACAACATCCATATTTCCACCTGTGCCGCTTTGGCCGGTAGACGACTCCTGATTATCTCCATTAAAAGAACGAGACAAACTTTCGGGGCTGCGATGATAATACCTTTTTAGATTTTCACTTGAATTTTGTGCAAATGCTAATTGGTAAAATAGTATGAAAATTACTAGGGAGTAAAACTTTTTCATTTAGCGGATTGATTTTTTATTGGTTTTGGATGCTCTTACTAACTAAAACGTCTTTACTGTCTCCTTATTGTGTAGTAATATAATTACAAGGTTATAATTATTTTACTACATATCGAGTAGGCGAAACATTACAAATAATTTTTAATTACAATATTCAATACTGCATTGAATTTCAATGGAGGAAGATATTTATTAAAAATGTATTTTAACAAATAACACTTCTTGTTCCTAGGTGAAATAATAAATAAATAAAATTATATTCATTTATTATACAACTTAAAATGCTATCAATTCCTCCCTTTACCAAAAGGTCGTATTTTTACCAAAATATTTTAGGAATGAATTCAAATGCTGAAAATAAACCGATTATAGGTATTAGTTGTGGCGATACAAATGGTATTGGTCTGGAAGTGATCATTAAAACACTGAGCGATGCAAGAATGCTCGAAATATGCACTCCAGTCATATTTGCCAGTAATAAAGTGATTAATTTTTACCGTAAAAGTCTGCCGGATATCAATTTTAGCTTTATGAGTGTTAAAGACAGCAGCCGCATGAATCCAAAACAGGTAAATGCATACAATTGCTGGGAAGAAGATATGGAGATCAATCCTGGACAAATTACAGCTGATGGCGGAAAATATGCTATCATAAGTCTAACAGTAGCAGCGGAAGCGCTGAAAGCAGGAAAGTTAGATGGTCTTGTAACAGCACCTATTCATAAAAAAAATATTCAGTCCGATACCTTTAATTACCTTGGCCATACACCTTATCTTAAAAATTTATTTGAAGTAAAAGATGTGGTTATGTTTATGGTAGCAGAAAATATGAGGGTAGCTTTAGTAACAGAACACTTACCACTAAAAGATGTTGCCCAAAATATCAGCAAGGAAAGTATATTAAGCAAACTTTTACTGATGAACGAGTCCTTAAAAAAAGATTTTGGCATCAACAAACCAAAAATTGCAGTGTTAGGGCTTAACCCACATTCTGGTGATGAAGGGTTATTAGGAAAAGAAGAAGAAGAAATTATTCGACCAGCTATAAAAGACGCTAAACAAAAAAACATATTGTGCTTTGGTCCGTATCCGTCAGATGCATTTTTTGCACGTGGCCAGTACGAAAAATTTGATGCGGTTCTTGCCATGTACCATGACCAAGGACTTATTCCTTTTAAATCGCTGGCACATGGCGAGGGTGTAAATTATACAGCAGGAATCAAGGGTATACGTACTTCACCCGATCATGGAGTCGCATTTGATATTGCAGGAAAAGGGATTGCCGATGAATCCTCGTTTAGAGAAGCCATCTTTACTGCTGTGCAAATCATTCATAACCGAAAAGAAAACAGCGAACAATATCGAAATCCATTGAAGAAAATGAGTGCGGCTGTTTTAAGAAATGCAGTAGATGAAAAAATAAATCTGGATGAAAATTAAAAGCAGATTTTAATAATTTAAAAAGGGTTTCAGAAGTTTAAGCGTTAAAAGCAAACATCTGAAACCCTTTATTTTTCTAGCCTAAAAGATTATTGATTTTTTATAAAAATACCGACTCTGGCAAACCTTTGTTGATCGTATAACTGCTGAAAGTAATTTCGGCCCTACCTTTTTTAGCTTTCGCTTTATCAACAGGATTATTGGTGCTACCATCATCAAAATCAAAAGTTACACCTTTAGGAAGTTTATAATCTTTGGTATTAAATGAAAACACAATTTTATCGGGCAACCCGTATGCCGCATACCTACCGTAGGTCATCTCCAGTTCATAAGTACCATTTTCTTTTGTAGTTGTTTTGGCTTTTCGTATCAAATTATTGGCTTCGTCAATGTAAATAGTACTGAGCACTACATCACTGTTATCATCATTGGGCAACAATCTTGCAACCCTAACCAGATTATTTCCTATCATTTCTTTTCCCGCATCAATAATAGTATAATCATTATTGCCGAGAATGTTATTCATGTTGATACTCACTGCACCCTTCGGTATAAATGAAATACCTTTTTCACTTTTCACCTTTAGTTTATTGGGTTTTTTAAAATAAATTTTCACTGTAGCAATTGGGACTTTTAGAAAAGTAACATTGGTTTTCATTTTACCGCTTGCTTCGTAATCATTCACTTTGTCTATTTTCTGTTTTGCCTTTAGTACCAAGGTATTGATATCCTGTGCTGCAACCCATAGACTAGCGCTATTAAAAAAAACTAATAAAGAAACATTGCGAATTAAGTTGATCATTTGATTTTAATATTTAGTACTATACTTTGAAGACATTGCCGGCTTAGGATAAAATATCTTTTCTTTTAAAAACAATTACTGCTGCACTGATTAAAATAAAAATATGTGCCAACAATATATATAAACTGTTCCTGATGGCTGGCCAATTTTCTATGGTTCCTTTTAATGGCTCTCCATCTGCATTGGTACCTATATAGAAAAACCCTTTCCATCCCACCAGGTAAGACGTAAAAAGCCAGGGTTTAATAGTATTATCTATAATGGGCACATTAATATTACTGATAATCGTACAAACGATAACAATGCAAACTGTGGCAATAATAGGACCAATAGAATTTTCTGCAAATACTGAAAGTAAAATAGCCAACGCTGCTATTACCGTTAAGGCCACTGCAGCATACCCGAATGCAGCAAAATAACGCCACATGATATCATCTTTTGTTATCTGCAATATCTGGGACTCATCTCCTTTAACTCTAAAAATGAGCATATCATCTGCTCCAAAAATGAGCAGGCTTACAAATAATGCCATCAATGCCATCCATATCAGCAAGCCAATAGTATAGATAACGGAAGCTGCAAATTTTACTAAAATAATCTGTGTACGGCTTATTGGTTTTGTTAATAAAAGCCTCAGCGTTCCCATATTGGCTTCGCCTGAAATAGCATCTCCTGCTACCAATGCCACCAATATCGGAATTTGTATGAGCAATGTGTTTAAAATAATATAACACATAAAATATCCATTGATGGCTTTGCTCTTATCCAGATCAAAAGTATCCTGAACACTTTGCAACATCAGGTTCATATAGCTTCCCCCATCTGCTTTAAAAGCAAACTGAAATATGGCTACAATTGCAGTAATAGCAGCAAATGCAATATAGGTTCGGGGTCGTTTTGAAATTTTATACAATTCAATTTGCAGCAGATTCCACATAGTTTGCAGGATTGGTTAGAGATAAGAAATAGTCTTCCAAAGAATTTTTTGGATTAATGGCCAATACGCCTGTACCCGTTTCCGTTAGCCATGCTGCCAACGAAGGAATAGCAACTTTATTCATTTGAAGCCGAATCCCCGATTTAGCCGGTTGCAAAAATGCTGACCATGATGAAGCCTTTATTAATTCCAGTGTCTTTGAATCATCTATTGTTTGCAGTTCAACAATGGTATGTGATGGGTCAAGCAATTCGCTTACAGAACCCTCCGTAATTTTTTTTCCTTTATGGATAATAATCATCCTGTTGGCTATCTGTTCAATTTCTGTAAGCAAGTGGGAAGAAACAATCACTGTTTTACCATGTTCCCGGCAAAGAGTTAGAATAAGATTTCGCATATCTGCAATTCCCTGCGGATCTAGGCCATTGGTTGGCTCATCCAAAATAATCAGCTTAGGATTGTGCACCAATGCAACGGCTATACCCAAACGTTGTTTCATTCCTTGGCTATAGGTACGAACTTTACTTTGGCTACGATCTGCAAGACCTACCATTTGCAACTGATCCATTATAAGTTTACGGGAAATTTTTAAACCGCTCAGCTTTGCAAAAATGGAAAGGTTATCATATGCCGTAAGGTATTTGTACAGATCGGGGCGTTCTATAACCGCACCAATTTGTCTTAAAACTTCATTTCGATGATGCAGTACTGATTTGCCGAATATATTTATTTCACCGCTATCGGGCTTTATCAGTGTTAGCAACATACGGATGGTAGTAGATTTTCCAGCTCCGTTTTGGCCCAAAAATCCATAAACATCTCCCTCATTTACGGTAAACGATAAATCATCTACTGCTTTTAGAGAATCGAATTGTTTGGAAAGGTTGTTAACCTGCAACATTAAACTCATACTGTAAAATTAACAGTTCCATGCAGGGAATGTTTAGCAAATGCTTAAATAAGTTTAGAAGCTAATTTTAAAATAGAAACGTCAGTAACTTTGTTTGGGTTGCATATAGGATTGTAGCGCATTTACATATTCTTCAAAAGCATCTATTCCTTTTTTGGAAATTTTACAAAGTGTAAGTGGGTAATTATCTTTAAACTGCTTTGTTACTTCAATATAGCCGGCTTCTTTTAATTTATTTAACTGCACACTAAGATTACCAGCTGTGGAATTCGTCTTTTCTTTAATAAAAGTAAATTCTGCTTCCTTAACACTAATAAGCAAACTTATAACCGCCAACCTTAGTTGAGAATGTAATATGGGATCCAGTTCTTTAAACATTTTTTTTCTCTCCGTTTCTTTTTGCCATTCTATATTCTTTTTCCATAATTAAACCAGGTATAAACCAAGCCATGAGTGCCGAAAAAGCAGTTAATAAAAGATCCATTTTATAATGTGTATACACTGCAATAATGCTGCAAAGCCAGCAAAAAATTCCACCCCAAAACATAGGCTTAAACTTACATGCAGCACCGGTAATAAAAGTTGGAAGTCCATAAAGGATAAGAAACAATGGCATTACAAATTCACTGAATTTAAAAGCCGATGCATGCCCTGCCAATGTTTGATACTCCCTCGATACTGGAACCCAGGCTGCAAATGTAAGGTTGACAACATGGATGAGCAGAAAAATACTGATTCCAAAAGCGAGCCATATATAATCTATAAAAGTATCATCATATGATTTTGCTTTTCTTGCTCTTTTTTCTTTTATAGTAATAAATATTTGAGGTATAATTGCGGCCAATGTCAGCAAATTAATATCAAAAGGAAGCTTGTAATCAAACTGCAATTCTGATAGTCTTACCAAAGAACATACGGCAATTACCGCCCCCCACAACATAGCTCCCACCCCTGTATCATGGTAACTGTCTTTAGCCTTATTAATCATTGTATTAATCAGCTTCAAACTCTCTTCGTAACTGATATTTTTATCCTCCATAATGCTTTTGCTTTAAATTTATAACGCATATTTATTCCCGGAATTATCCAAACAATATTTACTACCAGCGTTATCCGCAGTAAATATTATTGAAAAAGTATAAATGGGTTGACTTTCAAATAGCTACTGATAAAAATATTTGAATCCCATAAAAGCTATTTAAAAGCTACGCAAAGGAATCAACAAATTTCGGTTATACCTATTTACATTCGTCAATCATTTTCATAGTCATTTCTTTTCCCCAATTTGGATGCAAAAGCGAAGCTGCTGTAAATGCTACAAATTTTTTCATGGATGCTTCCAATTGAACAATGGCTGTTTTACATCCGCCACCAAATTGTTCTGGTGTATATTTCAAACCCTGACCAATCAATAATTCTGGTCTTGGATTGGCAGGATCCTGCTGCATTGCAGCTTGCAGTTGTTTACTGCTTTCGGCACCATATTGCATATATCGTTGCATAGGATCTACCATCATATGGCAACTGGCTATCATACTTTTAATACAACTAATCTCTGAATTCTTTGGATTTAGAAAATCAGCTTTATCAATTAACGATGTTGCTTTATCAGCAATTCCATCAGTTTTAGATTTATCGGCCTCCATAAAACCTACATTCACCTGGCACAATGCTGCGTAATAGAAAGGAAGCCATTCTGTTTTTTCTGCCTCGCCAATACGTTCAAAATTATTAGCTAAAGCAAGAAGGCTTTCTGGATTTTTAAATGCTTCTGTCATTAATTCCAGATTCTTTTTCATTGCGTTGTTATACTTTTCACTACCCTGTGCCATTACAAACTGTGCTGTTAAAATAAAGACTGCTGCAAAAAATATTTTTTTCATTTCTTATTTTTTTATTTTTAATAATTTCAATTTGACCCCGATTTATAATCAGGATTTTTTTTCATTTTTATTTTTTAATTTTTCGTACTCTGTTTCTACCGAGTTGGCTTTGGGAAAAATATATGCTCCGGCATAATGAAAGGCAATACCAATACCCCAACCCAATGTAGGCCATATTGGCCATGGGTAATGGCGGGTATTCCATTCTCCAATATCAATTCCACTATGTTGGTTACCTGTAAAAAACCAGATAGACCATAAAAAAGCATTTACAATAACATAAGAAATAAGATTTTTTTTAAAGCTTGCTCTCTTTTGTGCAATTTCCCATAATACAGGATCCTTCCCTTCAGGAGTTGGTTGCTGATAGTTTGACATAATGCGTAATTTATTGATTAATTAAAAGGGTGATTAAAGATTGTTATTGATTGCATCTTGTGTTCTATCTACTCCAAAACTTAAAAAACATCCTATATAAACAAATCTTTTGGAAGTAGGTCCTACAAGCTGTTTGTTGTCCGTAATTGATCCGTAATTATAATTAAAAATTTGTTTCTGCCCCAAAATATTACTAACAGATAAAACCCAAACAATAAATGATTTTTTACCCTGCTTGCCAAGGTTGGGCAAATAATTTATACTAAAGCCAAGATTATTGTAATTTATGGTTGATCCTGCATCGGCAACAATATATTTATCCAGCAGATTATCATATTTTAAATTATAGTAAGGCCTTCCTGATGCAAAAGTATAACTAGCATTAAAACCAGTTTTTAATGGCAGAACGAATTTTTTTACAACCAGTGATGCCGTATGTTTAGCCGCAAAATTGGGCGCCATTAAAGCAGGAAAATTCAGATAATCTCTTTTAGTATCCAAATAAGAATAGGATAACCAATAGTCTACATTCTTTAAAGTTTTTTTATCTCTCCAAAAAAATTCAATTCCCTTTGCGTAACCTGTACCGCTATTATTTACTGCCACATCTCTACCAAAGTTATCCATACCGGTTTTAAAAAGGTTATTGTATTTTTTATAAAACAACTCTGTCCTAAAACTTCGAAAATTATTTATACGCTGGTATTGTAGTATATAATGGGTAGCTTTTGCAAAACCAACACCAAATGCTGCAGGTTGATATTTGCTCTCTGGAGTTTGAAAAAAAATACCATAAGCAATTGAAGCCTGACTGTTGTTTTTAAACTTATATGCCAATGAAATTCTTGGTGCAATATTCCATTCATTTAGCTGCTTAGAATGTTCCAATCTTGAACCAAGCTTTGCTGCAATATCTTTTGAAATATAAAAATCTGTTTCGACAAAAGCCGCATACAAATAATCTTTCAGCTTGGTTTCGTACTGGCTTCCTGTATATAATGTATAGGTAGCCTTCTCGTCACTATAAAAATAATCAGAACCAAAACGAACGGTATTCATACCCTTCAATTTTTTTTCTAGTACCAATCTTGCCTGTGCATAATAACTTTTGCTTAAAAGGTTGAAATTTTTAAAAGCATATCCAACTGGGCTTGTTATGTTTTGTTTATTATTGCCGGCATCCTGTAATTCATTGGCAATATCATCTTTATTGGTACTAAAACTCAGTCCGGTAATAAGCTTCCAGCCCATACCGATATTTTCTTTTAGGTTAATATTCTGATAAGTATTTAGATTGTTTAACTCAAATGCATTTTTCAAAGTAACTGAATCAATATCAGCTGTTCTATACCCAACTGTTCCCCTACTCCAGTATCCATAATATTTTATCATTCCTCCCCTTTTGGTCCTGATTCTGAAATTTGCATCAGCTTCATGAAAAACAGGGTTTTTATAATAATCCTGCTTTTGTTTAATAACCGCAAAAGCTAAGCCCAAATGAGTAAAATTATAAGTGATGCCCCAGGAGGATTTTTTGTCTTTTGCTAACTTTTGTATTCCTGTGCCGACTCCAATTATACTTACCGACAGATTTGCTTCCGTTTTTTCCGGCAAATCGGTAGATTCTAATATCAAAGCTGATGAAAGAGCTTGTCCATATAAGGCCGAATAGCCACCAGCACTAAAAATAGTTCCTTTAAAGAGGAAGGGGTTAAACCTGCCTCTAGAAGCAATTCCGGGCAGACTGCTGTAAAAAAAATTATTTACAAGGTTGCCATCAATATAGATCTTACTTTCAGCAGCTGTCCCTCCCCTCACGAACAAGCCACCAGTTTCACCCACCTGCTGTGTACCCGGTAGGGTTTTTAAAGCCCCTGTAATATCGCCATCGGCACTTGCCGTTGTTACAATATCCAATGGAGTAAGAACTGTTCCCTTTTTTTTATCTCCTGCTTCAAATGCACCGGCGGTAATTACAACAGCATTCAACTCTGTTATTAATTCTTTTACCACTATGTTTAGTTCAAACCCCTTAGATCCGATTGTTATATTTTTAACATATGAACTATAGCCCGACAAGCTGGCTTCCAACACCCAATTACCCTTTTCTGAAGTGAAAAATGAAAAATTTCCCAGCGAGTCAGTTGTTGTCCCATCATAAGAATCTTTAATAGATATACTGCCCCCTGCCAGCGGTTTATTTTTTGTATCTGTCATTTTACCCTTGATGGTTACCTGTGCTAAACCTATAAAAGAAACCATGGTTAAAATCCAACTGAAGACAAATTTCATGCTTTATAAATTTATCTCAAATATAGAGTAGTTTGCATTATAAACCATATTATTTTTTAATTAATTAAAAATAATATGGCGAGTTATAGCGCCTGAAAAAAGGGGGGGGGTTATTCATATCTAACTGTATATCATAAGATTGCATATTTTATTAATACACTCTAACTGTATTACAACAGGGGCCATTACTTATTAACATTTTAAAAATTAATTTTTTATTGTGGTGTCAATTTGTAATTTAGCAACAGAATTTAATGGGTTAGTAAGTACAAAGGGCCGACAGAAATGTCTGGCCCTTTTACTTTTCGGCAATCACATTTTTTTGATTTTCTTAAATTAAATTTCACTTCTTTTCTACAAATAAAAATCAAGCTTGCTTTTTTTTCAAACTACAAATAAAAAAATTCGGCTTCTCTAGTTCGAAAAAAAATCATTCTTTTTGATATTGCAATTACAAATTACTTTTACTGTATGAGCAAAACGAAGTCAGCATTTTTTTGTCAGAACTGTGGATACGAAAGTGCAAAATGGATTGGTAAATGTCCGGGTTGTAATGAATGGAATACTTATGTGGAAGAAGTAATTGTAAAAGGAAATGATAAGGGATCTGTTAAGGATGATTGGAAAGAATATAACGGTGTCGCCAAATTAAAAACAGTTTCCATAAATGATGTAAGTAGTGCCGAAGAAAAAAGAATCGTTACAACCGATGCAGAATTAAACAGGGTACTGGGTGGCGGTATTGTTTTAGGAAGTATTGTATTGGTAGCTGGAGAACCAGGCATTGGAAAATCTACTTTGTTTTTACAAATAGGTTTGCAGTTAAAAAATGTACGCACATTATATATTAGTGGAGAAGAAAGCGAACAGCAAATAAAAATGCGGGCAGACAGGGTAGGTTTTAGCAACGATAACTTTTATCTCTTAACAGAAACAAATACACAAACGATTTTTCAAGAAGTAAAAAAACTAAAACCAGAAATGGTTATCGTTGATTCTATTCAAACATTACAATCTCCCTTTGTAGAATCATCGCCCGGTAGCATCAGCCAGATTAGAGAAACTGCTGCAGAGTTGCAGCGTTATGCAAAAGAAACTAACACGCCGGTATTCCTTATTGGACACATCACCAAAGATGGCAATATTGCAGGTCCGAAAATTCTGGAACATATGGTAGACACTGTGTTACAGTTTGAAGGCGATCGCCATTATGCTTACCGAATCTTAAGAACTTTAAAGAATCGATTTGGCAGTACATCCGAGCTTGGTATTTACGAAATGACAAGCGAAGGCATGAGGGGCGTAAACAATCCAAGCGAAATACTAATCACACAAAAAGAAGATGCACTTAGTGGTATTGCCATCGCTGCAACCATTGAAGGTATCCGCCCTTTATTAATTGAAACGCAGGCACTGGTTACCCAAAGTGTATATGGAACACCACAAAGAACCGTAAGCGGCTTTGATCTGCGCCGTTTACAATTGTTACTCGCTGTGCTCGAAAAAAGAGGTGGTTTTCACTTTGGAATAAAAGATGTTTTTATCAATATCGCAGGAGGAATAAAAGTAGAAGACCCTTCTATAGATCTTGCTATTGTTTGTGCCTTGCTTAGCAGTTATGAAGATGTACCCCTGCCACAACTTATTTGTTTTGCAGGCGAGGTAGGATTAAGTGGAGAAATAAGAGCCGTGAACAGAATTGAACAACGAATTGCAGAAGCAGAGAAACTAGGTTTCGAGAAAATTATCGTTAGCAAGTATAATTCAAAATCATTAAGCAAATTAAAATTTGGAATAGAAGTAGTGGCACTTGGAAAAGTAGAAGAGCTGTATCAGTATTTATTTTAGTCCATAGAAATGTTCGCAGATGGTTTCTCTCAAAAATATTTTCACAGACGCCATGCATCTCTTCTTCCCGCACAACTGCCTTGGTTGCGGAAGCGACCTGCTGCCTAAAAAAAGTATGCTTTGTTTACGCTGCATCAGCAGTTTGCCTTACACAGGATTTGAAACGATAGAAAACAACCCTATAGAAAATATTTTCAGGGGAAGAGTTGACATAAAATCCGCTTCAAGTACTTTTTATTTCTCCAAAGGACATTTAATCCAACACCTAATTCACCAGCTTAAATACAAGGGCAATATAGAAACAGGCCAGTACCTTGGAGCACTGATGGGTAAAAATTTATTACAAAGCGGTAGGTTTAGCAATATTGATTACCTCATCCCCCTACCACTTTATGCAGACAAAGAGTTTAAACGTGGCTTTAACCAGTCGGAAATAATCTGTAATGGAATGGCAGACGTTATGAATGTTCCCGTACTGGCCAAAAATGTAATCCGCAAACGTTATACGGATACTCAAACCAAAAAACACCGTGCTGAAAGATGGGAAAATGTGGAAGGTAGTTTTGCAATAAATGACCCGGTTAAACTTCAGGGAAAAAATATATTATTGGTCGATGATGTTATTACAACAGGGGCTACTTTGGAAGCATGTGCTGTATGTATGCAAAATGTACCTGGAATAAATATCAGTTTTACTACACTCGCCACTGCAAGTAAATAGTTTATTGTAGATTTGTTTTGATGAAAAAAATTACCCTTTTGCTTATTGGAAGTTGCCTGTTGCTCTTTGCTCAGTTTTCCTGCAAAAAAGATTCATTTATTACCAGCCCCGATGCCAGACTTCGCATTAGTATAGATTCATTAAAATTTGATACTGTTTTTACAAGCACTGGCTCTGTTTCTCAATCATTTAAAATTGTGAATGAAAATGATCAGCAATTAAGATTGTCGTCTATTAAATTAATGGGTGGAAACACTTCTTCCTTTAAAATAAACATCAATGGCATAGCAACCAATGAATTAAAAAATGTTGAGATTGCTGCCAATGACAGTATTTATGTTTTTGTGTCGGTTACTGTCAACCCTACAACATCCAACCTTCCATTTATCATCAGTGACAGCATTTCTGTTCTCTATAACAATAACCAACGCTGGGTACAATTAGAAGCGTACGGCCAAAATGCTCATTTTCTTAAAAATTCAATCATAACAAGTAATACCACCTGGAGCAATGATCTTCCCTATGTAATTCTCGGCTCTTTAAGAATAGCAACGGATGTAAATTTAACGATCAATGCAGGAGTTAAAGTATTTTCACATGCCGATGCTCCCATAATTATAGACGGCACATTATTGGCAAATGGCACTGTCAATAATAAAGTAAGTTTTATTGGGGACCGCCAGGATCAGCCATATAATAATTTCCCTGCAAGCTGGCCTGGTATCTTTTTCAGAAGCAGCAGTAAAAACAATATTTTAAATTTTGCCGAAATAAAAAATGCATACCAAGCAGTTGTCGTTTTAGAACCATCTACCAATGCCAATCCAAAATTAATATTGCAACAATGTATTATTGACAATGCCTACAATGCCGGTTTACTTTGCAGCAATACAAGTGTGCAAGCCAATAATACTTTAATAAGTAATTGCGCCAATAACATTAGTATTGAGCTGGGTGGCAATTATTCTTTTACGCATTGTACCGTTGTTTCTTATTCCAATAATTATATTTTACATAAAACGCCGGTTTTAGGCGTAGCAAATTTTGCTGCGGGTGGAAATAGTAATACTACAAATAACTTACAAGCCATTTTTACCAATTGTCTTTTCTGGGGGGACAATGGTTTTGTAGATAATGAAGTCATTGTAAACAAACAAGGCAGCAGTCCTTTTAATGTTACCCTAGGTAATTGTTTATTCAAAACATTAAACGATCCTTCCAATACTAACTTTATTTCAGTAATAAAAAACATGAACCCTATATTTGACAGTATAGATGTAAGTAATCGCTATTTCGATTTCAGGCAAAAAAACAATGCCACTGCGCCAGGAATAAATAAAGGAAGCATCACATCATTAACAACCGACCTTGATGGCAATAATAGAAACGTTGGATTACCAGATATCGGTTGTTACGAAAAACAGTAACTGTTAAAACCCGGCTATTCAATAAAAATTAAATGGCTTTATTTTTGCCTTTCCAAACAATCAACACTCTTAAACGTTATTAAAATAAAAACTATGATAAAAATAAGTTCACTTGCATTATTACTTTTGGGTTGCGTAGCCCAACCTAAACAAGGAAACAGTCAAGCTGTAGAAGCCGCTACCATTGACCTATCTGTATCTAACAAAATTTATGATTTTAAAGTAGAATCGCTGGATAAAGGCACCATCAATTTTGCCGATTTTAAAGGCAAAAAGATTTTAATAGTAAATACCGCTTCTGAATGTGGTTACACCCCACAGTATAAAGAATTGCAGGCCTTATATGAAAAATTTAAGGGCAAACTGGTTATTGTAGGTTTTCCGGCCAACAATTTTGGTGGACAGGAACCAGGAACTGCTCTAGAAATAAAAGCTTTTTGCGAAAAAAATTACGGTGTTACTTTTCCAATGGCGGCAAAAATTTCGGTAAAGGGTGATGATATGGCCCCCATTTACAAATGGCTAACCAGTAAAGCTGCCAATGGAGTACTTGACGCAGAAATTGGATGGAATTTTAATAAATTTCTGATTGATGAAAATGGTGTTATGATTGAGCATTTCCCTAGCAAGGTTAAACCCATGAGCGAAGAAATATTAAGTAAACTTTGATAAAATATTTGTTTAAAAAAAGCCGCCAATCATTTATGGCGGCTTTTTTATTTTAATTTGCAGCTATGTTATTTTCACAGGTCATTGGCCAGAAAGATATTAAAGAACATTTGATGCACATGGTGCAACACAACAGGCTAAGTCATGCTTTGTTGTTTCTGGGCAAAGAAGGCAGTGGCGCTTTGTCTCTTGCCAGAGCTCTGGCACAATACACCGTTTGCGAAAAAGTGAGCGGAAAGAAAATTGTGGTACAAGAACAATCAACAATCGAAGCGCCTTCTTTATTTGGAGATCCAGAGCCAAGCGCCACCCCCTTGGCAGAAACAGAAAATAATAACCCGGAAACGATTCATGATGCCTGCGGTGAATGTGCTTCCTGCCAGAAAGCAGCCAAATTGATTCATCCCGATATTCACTTTTCATTTCCTGTAATTACAAAAAAACAGGGCGAAAAGCCCATAAGCACAGATTTTATATCAGAATGGAGGGATTTTTTAGAAAAACAGCCCTACGGCAACAGCTACGATTGGTTGCAACATATAGAAGCAGAGAACAAACAAGGCAATATTACCTCCAGCGAGTGCAATGATATTACCCGCAAAATGAGCCTCAAGAGTTTTGAGGCAGGCTATAAAATCCTCATCATGTGGATGCCCGAAATGCTAGGCAAAGAGGGCAATAAACTCCTTAAGTTAATTGAGGAGCCGCCAGCTGATACCCTGTTTATTTTTGTGGCCGAAAATGAAGCCCATATCCTGCCTACTATCCTCAGTCGTACACAATTGATAAAAATTCCTCAATTAAGCAATCTTAATATTGAGGCTGCGCTTGAATTAAATGAGGGCGTTCCTCTAAAAAAAGCTGCACAAATAGCCGCCATCAGCGATGGAAACTATCATGAAGCACTGCAACAATTGGCACATTCGGAAGACGACTGGGAAAAATTACTAAGAGACTGGCTAAACAGCATCGTTAAAACCGGACCCATGGCACAGGTAAAGTGGATTGAAGAAATGCAAAAAATTGGCAGGGAAAAACAAAAACAGTTCCTCCAGTATTTTATTCACGTCTTAGAACAAGCCATCCGGATTGGTATCATGGGGGTTCCAAAAGCAGAAACTGATTCCAACGAAAACAGTCCTTTAATCGATTTTGCCTTGCGATTTAATAAACTTTGTGGTATTGAGCAACAAGAAGCGATTGTGACCGAATTGGACCAGGCAATCTATTATATTGAAAGAAATGCCCATGCGAAAATACTGTTTCATGCACTCAGTATTAAGTTGTATCATATAATTACGAACAAATCAGTAATTTTGGTACAATGAGGAAATGGGATTTGAGCAGGTTGGCGCAAAAGTTTGTTTTATTGTATTAAACAAACCTATTCAGCAATACCCAACATCATTGTGTCACTCACTTGTACGGCATACCATTTATGAACATGCCGAAAAGTATATTTTTATTTAATCATCCAGCAATTTTGGATGCTTTTTTGCCATGCCAGGTAAAAGTCAATAAAAACTACGTTACAAATTTGCGACGCCAATGAAGCTCAATCTGCCTGTGATTAAACAGGCCGGCAATTGCTGCCCGATTTCCCAAATTTTTTTTTACTACTCTTAAATTTTAAGATATGGGTTGTGGAAGTTGTGGTACCGCCAAAGACGGCGCTCCCGGTGGTTGTCAGAGCCATGGACATTGTTCCAGTGGTGGTTGCAACAAAATGAATGTACACAATTGGTTGGCCAACCTTCCTTTCAGCGACCCTGAAAGCAGTTGCCGCATAGTGGAAGTGAGCTTTAATAATGGAAGCCGCAAAGATTATTTTAAAAACACCTCCCTTCATTACTACGAAAAGGGCGAAATGATTGCACTCGAAGGTGTAAATGGTTTTGACGTGGGAATGGTAAATCTTACCGGTGAACTCGTAAGACTCCAGTTAAAAAAACATAAAATAGACGAGAACAGCCCTGATATTAAAAAAATTCTGCGCCGTGCTACCGATATTGACCTTGCTAAAATGAAGGAAAACAAAGCAAGGGAAGCACAAGTACTTATTCGCAGCCGTGCCATGGCACGCCAGTTAAAGCTAGAATTAAAGATGGCAGAAGTTGAAGTACAGGCCGATGGCCGTAAAGCCACATTCTTTTACATAGCAGATGATCGGGTAGATTTTCGTGAATTAATAAAATTATACGCAGGGGAGTTTAAAGTAAAAGTAGAAATGCGCCAGATTGGGGCAAGGCAAGAGGCTGGAAAAGTAGGTGGTATAGGCAGTTGCGGCCGTGAATTATGCTGCAGTACTTGGCTTACCGATTTTAAAAGTGTAAATACCAATGCAGCTCGTTACCAAAACCTGAGCATCAACCAAACAAAACTAAGTGGTCAGTGCGGCAGACTTAAATGCTGCCTAAACTACGAGTTGGATACTTATATGGATGCACTTCAGTTTTTCCCTACTGATGCAGATATGCTGGAAACGGCCAAAGGAAGGGCATTTCTGGTAAAAAAAGATATTTTCCGCAACCTGATGTGGTACACCATGGCTGACAGCAATAAGCAATACCCGCTTGCACTAGACATGGTTAAAAAAATAAAAGCACAAAACCGGGAAGGCATCAAACCCGAAGTATTGGAAACTGCCGAAGTTGTAACCGGCAAACCAAAAGAAGTAGAACCCGAATACGCAGATATCGTGGGCCAGATAAGCCTGAAGAGCCTGGAAAAAACAACCCGCAAACGCAGAGATAAGGAACGCAGTCAAGAACAGGGCAACAGGCCTCAACAACAAAGAGGACAACAACAAAGCAGACAAAATAACGATCAAAGAGGACCAAATGATCAAAGAGGTCCTAACCAACAAAGACCTCAACAACAAAGAGGACCTCAGCAACAACAGTCACAACAGGGAAATAGGCCACAGCAAAGACCTCCACAACAAGGAGGACAGCAACCTGGCTCACAAAGGCAAGCTGGCAATAAAAATCAAGGACCTCAGGGCAACCAACAAAGGCCTCCACAAAATAGGAGTAACCAACAACAGGAACAACCTCCTAAACCCGATAATAATTCATAGGAAAATAAATTACATGAAAATGGGCAATATTCTAAATATTGCCCATTTTCATGTAATAGACAAAAAATTTAAGCAGCAGATATTTAGGAACTTTATAGGGGCCTTTATCAAGTTTGCTTCCTATTTAGTTCTTACATTCAGCCTTAGCATATACTGGCTTATTCCTTGAAACACTATTTTTCCAATAACAAGATTTTAAACATTTAAAAAATGAAGTAAGGTTTCTGTGGTATATGTTCTTTGCTGGTTTTATTTCAAAAAAATAAAAGCATCTTTGCTTTTTAAAAAGTATAGTATAAATGTCTATATCAGTAACCAACCTTTCAAAACATTACGGCACACAAAAAGCAGTAAACAATATTTCTTTTACCATCAATAAAGGAGAGATTGTTGGTTTCTTGGGGCCCAATGGTGCAGGCAAAAGTACCACCATGAAAATGATTACTGGTTACCTGTCTGCAGATGCAGGACAGATAACCGTGTGTGGTATTAAGGCTGATGAACAGAATATCGAAACCAAAAAGAAAATTGGTTACCTGCCCGAAGCAAACCCACTTTACATGGAAATGTATGTACGGGAATACTTGGCTTTTATTGCAGGCGTGCATCAAATAGCTGATGCAAAAAAAAGAGTTGAAGAAGTAATTGTTACCGTGGGTCTCAGCCCTGAAGCTCATAAAAAAATAGGGCAGCTAAGTAAAGGATACAAACAGCGAGTAGGCTTAGGCGCATCTTTGGTGCACAATCCCGAAGTATTAATTTTGGATGAACCCACCAGTGGCCTTGACCCCAACCAGATTGTAGAAATAAGAAATGTAATTAAAGCATTGGCACAGGAAAAAACTATTTTATTTTCTTCTCATATCATGCAGGAAGTAGAAGCTATTTGCGACAGGGTGATCATTATTAACAAAGGGAATATTGTTGCAGATGATCAACTGATTAATCTTCAAAAATTGAATGGAACACAACAGCAAGTTAGGGTAGAATTTAAAGAAAACATAAATGTTGCGTGGCTAGAAGATTTGAAGGAAGTAAACAATATTAATCAGGTTCAACCTTCTTTGTTCATCATTCAATGCACAAATTCAGAAGCCATAAAAAAACAATTACTGCAGATGAGTATAGAAAAAAATCTAAACATAGTTTCTCTGCAAAGTGAAGAACAAAGTCTGGAGAATGTTTTCAGAGCGTTCACTAATTCTCCAGACTAAGCTTTATTATAATCTGTTTGAAACTCTACAGAATATTGCCCGTTGCATCTATTTTTAATACCCAAAAATCATTGGCTCCATGATTGGCTCCTATTACTGTTCCATTAGCCGAGCTACCTGTAAACCCCGCAATAATATACCCTCCATCAGCAGTTAATTGAATGGTTGTAGCAATATCAGATTGATTCCCACCATATAATTTATCCCAAACAACGGTTCCACTTGCATCTAATTTTACAATCCAATAATCTTCTACACCAAAACTTGTCTGGGTTACACTACCGGATGCTGACGAAGCTGAGGTACCTGCAACGATATAACCTCCATCTGCAGTTTGTAAAACAGCGCCTGCAATTTCATCTGCATTTCCACCCAACAACTTGTTCCAGGTAATATTCCCTGAAGCATCCAATTTTACCAGCAGAATATCAATAAGACCATTGTTGGTTCCGGTTATATTTCCACTAACTGATGAGTTAGATTTTCCTGCAACAATATACCCGCCATCTGCAGTTTGTTTTATAGAACTGGCAATTTGAACCTGGTCTCCACCAATTGATTTATTCCATACAATTGTTCCTGCTGCATTTAGCTTTACTACCCAGAAATCGAAAATTCCATTTATAGTACCTGTAACATTGCCGCTTAACGAGGATGTAGTAGAGCCTGTGGCTATATATCCGCCGTCAACGGTTTGGCTAATATCAAATAATTCTTCTTCCCCTACACCCCCTAAAAGTTTATCCCATTGCACAACACCGCTAGCACTTAATTTAACCACCCAGTAATCTGACAAACCATGAGATGTTTCGGTTACATTTAAAGTATCTGAAGAAAAGGAATAGCCTCCAAGTATGTAGCCCCCATCTGCAGTTTGTTGTATTGCACTTGCAAAATCAGGCTGATCTCCTCCTAGCAAAGCTGTCCATACGGTATCTCCACTTGAGTTTAGTTTTACCACCCAGCAATCAAAATTGCCATTACTTGTGGCAACAACATCACCATTGGCAGAAGATTCTGTTGAAGCACAAAAAATATATCCTCCATCAGCAGTTTGCTTTATTTGTTTTAACTCATCATAATCATTTCCTCCAAATAATTTACTCCAGGAAATATTCCCTGTAGCATTTAGTTTTATCACCCAACAATCTACTCCCCCCTTATTTGTTCCGGTAACATCTCCATTATGGGAAGATTCGGAAGAACCTCCAATAATAAAACCTCCATCTGCAGTTTGTTGAATATTGTTTGCCTGATCATTCTGATTACCTCCCAGTAATGTTTTGGTTAATACAGAAGAAGGCAAAGAAGAGCATAGATTTATCCAGTTGGCACCATTGTACATTTCAACACAGGCTGTAATGGTATTATATATTAAAAGTCCAGCTACTTTATTACTAATGGCATTGCGCTCAATTGTGGTCATTCTCGGGGGCAAAAACCCTTTGCTGCTACTATTAATATCAAGTGCAGCAGATTGCTCTGGAGTGCTAGTACCTATCCCTACATTTTGGGAAAAAACGTTTGTAACAGAGGTAATGATTAAAATCATTACAATTATTCTTCTTGATATACTCATATTCAACTTTTAATAATAAGGGATCGCAAATATACTTAACAGTTATTGATTATATTTTATTGTATTATGGGTTTGTTTTATTTTAAAAAAATGATTTTAATCATTCACTAAGGTTTTAGATGTAAAGTTTTGAATATTACATTAATTTCGCACAAATATTAAAAAAATAAAAGCATATGAGCTATATAGCCTCCATCAATGCCCGTCAAATTTTAGACAGTCGTGGCAATCCAACCATTGAAGTTGACGTTCTTACAGAAAATGAAAACCTTGGTCGTGCTGCAGTACCAAGTGGTGCAAGTACCGGAATTCACGAAGCTGTAGAACTAAGAGATAATAATAAAAAATTATATGGCGGAAAATCAGTTTTAAAAGCTGTAAAAAATGTAAATACAGTTCTTGCAGATGCATTATTAGGCTGGGATGTTGCCGATCAAACAGGTATTGATCAAATGATGATTGATCTTGATGGTACAGAAAATAAAGGCAAACTTGGTGCAAATGCAATGCTTGCCATCAGTTTGGCAGTAGCCAAAGCGGCAGCTTTGGAAGCTAATCTTCCTTTATACCGTTACATCGGTGGTACCAATGCGAAAATTTTGCCGATACCAATGATGAATATCCTTAATGGTGGAGCTCACGCAGACAATAAAATCGATTTTCAGGAATTTATGGTAATGCCAGTTGGTGCAAAATCTTTTAGCGAAGGTTTACAGTGGGGTGTAGAAATTTTTCATACATTAAAAACAGTGCTGAAGAAAAAAGGATTTAGCACCAACGTAGGTGATGAAGGTGGATTTGCCCCCAACATTCAAAGCAATGAAGAAGCGATTGAGACCGTGCTTACTGCCATTCAAGCGGCAGGATATAAAACCGGCAGCCAGATAATGATTGCTATGGATGCTGCCAATAGTGAATTGTGGGATGCTAAAAAGAAAAAATACGTTTTTCATAAAAGCGATGGTAAAGAAATGACCAGTGAACAACTAGTGAAATACTGGGAAAGTTGGGTGAAAAAATATCCAATTTGTTCTATTGAAGATGGTATGGCAGAAGATGATTGGAAAGGATGGAAAATGCTGACCGAAACCGTTGGAAGCAAATGCCAGCTTGTAGGTGATGATCTTTTTGTTACAAATGTGAAAAGACTAGAAAGAGGCGTTAAAGAAAATATTGCAAATGCACTTCTTGTAAAAGTAAACCAGATTGGCACTTTAACAGAAACCATTAATGCAGTGAGCATGGCTCAACAGGCAGGTTACAATACCATCATGAGCCATCGTAGCGGAGAAACGGAAGATAGCACCATCGCAGATCTTGCAGTGGCTTTAAATTGCGGACAAATTAAAACAGGTTCAGCAAGCCGGAGTGATCGTATGGCAAAATACAATCAATTGATCCGTATTGAAGAAATCCTGGGCGAAAGCGGCCAGTACCCTTCAGGAAAAATAAAATTCGGAAAATAATTCAGATTAATTTTTATTTGAAAAGAGGTCATTCCATTAACGGGATGACCTCTTTTTTGTGTATTTGTGAATAAAATTTTGCCTCTGCAATTGATTAGAAATGCGTACTTTGTTTGAATTAGGTATTATATGAAATTTATTTCCGGAGCATTTTATGTTTTAAAAAACAAGTATATCATTGCATCTATACTCTTTATAGTATGGATGTTATTTTTCGACCCAAAGGATTGGGGACTTATCAATTCAAGTAAAAACAAACTTACTGAACTAGAAAAAAGTGAAAAACAGCTTGGCAAAATGATAAAAGAAACCCGTGGTGAACTTGATTTACTTAAGACCAATGCTCAAACCATAGAAAAATATGCAAGAGAAAAGTATTATATGAAAAAGGATAATGAAGATTTATTTATAGTAAATCCCGAAGAAAAAAAGTAGAAAATGCCTCGCTTGTACAATAATCCCCTACAATGGGCGTTTATAACATCGGACAATGGATATTTTATAATTTTAACAAGCTTAAATTTGCCTATGCACAATTTTACAATGGAAGATTTGCTACAATTTTTGTACAAAGAAGCTTCCCCTGAAAGAACGGCAGCTATAACTAATGCCCTTCAATCAGACTGGAGTTTACGTGAAAAAATGAATATAATGACTGCGGCTCATTCAGAACTGAACACAATCAAAATGTTATCGCCACGTAAGCAAACATTAGAAAATATTTTCAACTACGCCGGAAAATCAGTGGCTGAGTTTTCGGAAAACGCTTAATTCAGGTAGTTTTAATGAAATTTGCCCTGGTTTTGAAAAAACCGGGGTTTTTTATGACAAAAAAAGAACGTTATACCTTTTTAACAAGCTATTTTTTAAAAAATGCACCTAATGCTGAAACTGAACTCATTTATAATAATCCGTTTCAACTTTTAGTAGCAGTGATCCTTTCTGCGCAATGCACAGACAAAAGAATCAATGCAACCACACCATTGCTTTTCCAGCAATTTCCCGATCCTGATACTTTAAGCAACGCAACTCAGGAAGATGTTTTTGCACTTATCAGGTCGATATCTTACCCTAATAATAAAAGCAAACACCTTGTAGGTATGGCTAAAATGCTTATGGAAGAGTTTGGAGGAAATGTTCCAATGACTGTAAACGAATTGGTAAAATTACCCGGGGTAGGAAGAAAAACAGCAAATGTTATTACTAGTGTTATTGACAATCAACCAAATATGGCGGTAGATACCCATGTATTTAGGGTGAGTGCAAGAATTGGATTAACCACAGGGGCTAAAACCCCCGAGGTAGCTGAAAAACAGTTGATTAAAAATTTACCAAAGGAATATGTGCATAAAGCTCATCATTGGCTTATCCTGCATGGTCGTTATACCTGTATGGCAAGAAAACCAAAATGCAGTGAATGTGGACTTACAAGTATTTGTAAATTTTTCAACAACAAAGTAAGCATGAATCAATAATTAAAGAATAATCGTTTTCTTTGCAAGAATCTTTTTTAAAAAAAAAATTAAGAACCGGCTGTATTTAATGAAAAAAATGATGAAAAAAATTTGTTTGTTTTTTGCTTTTGGAATAGTGATGCTATGCTCAGGTAATCGTGCATCCGCTCAATACTTTTACGATAAAAACTATTATAATACTCCGCTTATATTTGAGTTGGGAGGATCTGTTGGTATAATGAATAGTCTTACTGATATTGGAGGAACTAAAGGATTTGGCGGGAAATTTACTAAAGACTTAAATCTTGGTAATAATGAATTTAATGCTGGCCTTTACTTTGGCGCATTGTACAATTCTAGTATAGGAGTGAGGATTGAGGCTAATTTTGGAAAAATTTCTGGCTACGATAGCATATTGAGTAATGTTCCTATGGCGAATATAGCTAGGGCCCGGTATAACCGTAATCTTAGTTTCAGGACCAATATAACTGAAGTAGCATTAATAGCTGAACTACATCCACTTTTTACTTTTATAGATTGGACATCTAAAGATTATGACCCTCCGCGTATTTCGCCCTATATTATGGGAGGAATTGCATATTTTAAATTTAATCCACAGGCAAATTTAAATGGCCGTTGGGTAAATCTTCAACCTTTGAGTACAGAAGGGCAGGGCTTTGCTGAATATCCTGAAAGAAACCCTTATAAACTAAATGGTATCTCTTTCCCTGTTGGGGCTGGTATAAAGTATGAGCTGTCTCCTTTGGTAAATTTAAGAGCTGAGTTTATTTACCGTCCTACTAATACAGACTATTTGGATGATGTTAGCACGAATTATATAGATAAAAGTCTTTACTATAACTATTTTACCGGAGCAAAATTAAACAATGCACTTTTACTTACAGATAGGCAACGTGGTGAATATTTGCCACAAACACTGCCTGGAAAAAAGCGTGGTAACGTTAAAGACAAGGATAATTTCTTTAGTTTTAACGTTAAAGTGAGCATTAACTTAGGCAGAGAAAAAAGATAAAATGATTTCACATTCAATAAAAAACCCCGAAACATTTCGGGGTTTTTTATTGAATGTGTTTAAAGAATTACAATTGTGTTTTTATAAATTCGATTAATTCTCCTTTTGTTATTGCAACCCCTTTTATTTTGTTATATCCTTTTGCATCTACCATGTATTGATCTCTAATAATCTTTACAAGCTGCCCATTATTGATTTCTGGAATAACGACTTTCTCAAAATTCTTGATGATATCACCCAAATTTTCAGGAAAAGGTCTGATATAACGCAAATGTGCATGAGATACTGAATGGCCCTGCGCCTGAAGATCAATACAAGCACTTTTAATTGCACCGTAAGTACTGCCCCAGCCTATTACCAAAACTTTGCCCTTTTCTTCTCCACTATCTAATTGCTGCTTTGGTATATATTGAGCAATTTTATCAACTTTTTCCTGACGTAACTTAACCATCAGCTCATGGTTGTCTGAATCATAACTGATATTACCAGTAATATTTTGCTTTTCCAGACCGCCAATACGATGCTCCAATGCCGCAGTACCAGGCACTACCCACGGCCTCACTAATTTTTCATCACGCAGATAAGGCTGGAAAACTTCTTCACCTTGGCTTAATTCAGTTTTGAATTTAACCTCAATAGCTGGTAAATCTGCAGATACAGGAAATTTCCATGGTTCAGCACCATTGGCAATATAACCATCACTCAATAAAATAACAGGGGTCATATGTTGTAAAGCAATACGTACTGCTTCATAAGCTGCTTCAAAACAATCGCTTGGAGTACTTGCAGAAACGATCGGCATTGGACACTCTCCATTACGACCATAATAAGCCTGCATCAAATCGCTTTGTTCGGTTTTTGTAGGCAACCCTGTACTTGGTCCACCTCTTTGGATATTACATATAACCAATGGTATTTCCAGCATTACGGCAAGCCCCATTGCTTCAGCTTTAAGCGCCATACCTGGCCCACTAGTAGTAGTAAGACCTATTGAACCGCCATAACTGGCACCAATAGCCGAAGTAATTGCAGCAATTTCATCTTCAGCCTGAAATGTTTTCACACCAAAAGATTTGTATTTGCTAAGCTCATGTAATATATCTGTTGCAGGAGTGATAGGGTAAGAACCAAGGAATAAAGGCAAGCCACTTTTTTGCGAAGCTGCAATCAATCCGTATGCAATAGCCTGATTACCCATAATAGAACGGTAAGTACCAGGATCCATTTTGGCCTTTTCAACAGAATATCTGTTGCTAAAGGTTTCTGTAGTATCTCCAAAGTTATAGCCACTCTGTAAGGCTTTAACATTACTCTCTAATATCTCAGGTTTTTTACCAAACTTCTCTGTAAGAAAAGAGATGGTATTGTCCATATCACGATTGTACATCCAATACAAAAAGCCCAGTACAAACATATTTTTTGCACGGTCTTTTTCTTTTGTACCCATGCTGATATCTTTTAATGCCTCACGGGTCATTTTGGTAACATCCATTTTTATCAGCTCGTATCCGTCAAGGCTATTATCCTCCAATGGATTTACACCATCAGGATAATTGGCCAATCGTAAATTTCTACTGTCAAAACCATCGGTATTTGCAATGATTCTACCTCCTTTTTTTAGTGCTTTTAAATTTACTTTTAATGCAGCTGCATTCATAGCAACTAGTACATCACACTCATCTCCGGGAGTAAAAATTCTGTCACTGCTAATACGAAGCTGAAAACCACTTACCCCAGGTAAAGTGCCGATTGGGGCACGTATTTCTGCCGGAAAATCCGGAAATGTTGCCAAATCCAGTCCCATCATAGCTGAATTGTTGGTAAACTGGCTGCCGGTAAGCTGCATTCCATCTCCACTATCCCCGGCAAATTTTATCACTACTTCACTAAGAACTTCCTGTTGATCTTTCATCGTAATATTTTTATGATTTTGCAAAGTTAATGATACTGAGTTATAAAATTTAATGATTTCAGACAGTTCCTTTTTATGATTTTTTACAGGAATTTAAGCCGCCCAAAATAATTAATTATCTAGGCCCTACTTAAATAGAAGAGGTGATTTTTTATATAAAATGATTGAACTGCTTACCAATTCTGCAATTATTCTATTAGGTTTGCTGCAAACTTTTTTGAATGTTAGATCTTATCGAATTCCTTGAACCTGTTCCTGTACATGAATTAAATGACGACGAAGGTTATACAGATGGACAACTGGCCAAACATATCAATGTTTTTACAGAAGAACTACCTGATATCGAAAATGCAGATATTGTTTTACTGGGAATCACAGAATTCCGGGGCAATGGTTATTTTGAATCTGATAATAATGCAGCCAATATTATTCGCAAACATTTATACCGCCTACATTACTGGCATACGGATATTAATATTGTTGATCTGGGTAATGTAAAAAAAGGAGCTTCTGTGAAAGACAGTTATGCTGCCATAAAAACCATATTGGTAGAAATGCTCCGACTAAAAAAAACGGTCCTTATTTTAGGAGGTTCCCATGATATTACACTGGCTCAGTATTATGCCTATATAGAGTTAAACCAACAGATAGAAGCAACCTGTGTGGATGCAGTTATTGATCTTAGGGGAGAAAGTCCTATCAGAAGTGAAAATTTTCTTATGGAAATGCTCACCGGAGAACCAAATATGGTTAGACATTATAATCATATTGCATTTCAAAGTTATTTTGTACATCCGCGTATGCTGGAAACAATGGATAAATTAAGATTTGATTGTTACAGAGTAGGAGCTGTTACAGAAAATATAGATGAAATGGAGCCTGTTTTGCGTAATAGCCATCTGCTCAGCTTTGATGTGAGTGCTATCAAACACAGCGATTCTCCTGCCAACAAAAACTGTCCAAATGGCTTATCCGGTATTGAAGCATGTATGCTTACCCGCTTTGCAGGATTAAGCAGCCGCATGAGTAGTTTTGGAATTTATGGGTACCGCCCGCAGGATGATGTGGAAGAAATGACTGCCAAACAAATTTCTCAAATGATCTGGTATTTTATTGACGGGAAAAGCCGTTGCAAGCAAGAATCAGATATTAAAGACAGGAACAATTTTAATGAATACCATACTGCTTTTACGGAAGTAGAAACGGTTTTTTTACAAAGTAAAAGAACCAATCGCTGGTGGATGCAAATGCCAGACAATTCCTTTATTGCGTGTAGTTACAATGATTATATTAAAGCCAGCAACAATGAAATACCTGAAAGATGGCTAAGAGTGCAGGAAAGAAATTAAAAAGAAATGTTGTTTGTTATTAAAAAATAAGAAGAAAATATTTTAAAATGATAAGTTATAAGAGTGTACAACAAAAATGGTCTTTCAACCTTTCTTTTTTTGTACTACCCATTTATTATTTACTATTTATACTAAGCTCTTGCTCTGTAAACAAACAAATAACCAAACAGGCCAATAAAATACTGCTTGAAGATTCTGCTATCCGGCAAGGTCATATTGGTATTAGCATTTTTGAACCGGCTACCGGAAAATACTGGTATGAACATGATGCAGAAAAATATTTTGTACCAGCTAGTAATACCAAATTATTTACACTTTATGCGGGAATGAAATATTTAGGCGACAGTCTGATAGGGCTGAGGTATAATTCTAACCCAAATGACAACAGTATTATTATTCAACCCACCGGCGATCCCTCCTTTTTACATTCAGATTTTACAAATCAACCTGTTTTAGATTTTTTAAAAAACAAACAATGCGCCCAATTGAGTATTGTGGATGATTTTAATTTTTTATCGAATTCATTTGGAAAAGGTTGGGCATGGGATGATTTTGGTGAAGAATATATGGCTGAGCGTAGCGCATTCCCAATTAATGGAAACCTTGCAAGTTTTTATTTAAATGCCGATACTTTAAAGGCTTTCCCTGCTATGTTTGACGATTCAAAATATAGCAGTATAATTACATGGAATAAGAACCAGCCAGCTTGGGGGAAATCATTTAATATTTACAGAAAAAAAGATTCCAATTTTTTTCAAACTGCTTCAATAGGAAGAGGGCGTTTGCCAGCAAAAACAAACATTCCTTTTATAAGCAATGACAATGGTTTTATTAAATTGATGCTGGAGGGTATTCTTAATTGTAAGTTGGGTGAAAGTGCATTTACACATGGCGCCTATCGATTTTCAAATATTATTCATTCACAATCATCTGACTCTGTTTTCAAACCAATGATGCACCGCAGCGATAACTTTTTTGCTGAACAAACTTTAATAATGGCCAGCAATGAACATCTTGGATACATGAGCGATGAAAGGATGATTGATACTTTATTAAAAACAGATTTAAAAGATATTCCTCAACAGCCCAAATGGGTAGATGGTAGTGGCCTAAGCAGGTATAATTTATTTACTCCACAGGATTTTGTTTACCTCCTCAAAAAGATAAAAGACGAATTTGACTGGAAACGTATTCAAAATATTTTACCTACCGGTGGGGAAGGAACGCTGAGTAGTTATTATAAATCAGAAAAGGGGTATATTTTTGCCAAAACCGGAACACTAAGTAATAACTGTGCCTTAAGTGGTTATCTCATAACCAAAAAAAATAAAGTACTAATTTTCTCTATTTTGGTTAATAACTACAAAACTGGGGCTACGCCAATTCGCAGGTCTGTAGAGGGTTTCCTGCAAAAAATAAGAAATAATTATTAAAATTTCTTTTATCTTTAGTACAACAACATGAATACCTGTTGCAGGTATGTTTTTTAAAATTTGCCAAAACCTCTAACCAATTAACCAAAATATTTTTTATGAAAAAAATATTTACTCTACTGCTGCTTACTTTTTCATTCTTTATTTATAAGTCAAAAGCACAAACAAGTACACTATGCAATGCTGCATTCAGTGTTACTTTTATTAACAGTAACAATGTACAATTCATTCCTGTAACAATAGGTGATTCGCCATTTGTTCATCACAACTGGCTTTTTGGTGATGGCACACCTACAAGTGGCCTTGCATCACCTTTACATAGTTTTACAACACCAGGGACATATACAATAAAACACTATTTAAGCAGGTATAATCTTAATGGTGTTTTTGTTTGCGCAGACTCTGCTGTAGTTACATTAATCATACAGCAGTCATGCAATCTGGTTTCAAATTTTAACTGGACTTCAGGGACCGCTAACCCCTTAGCGATTACATTTCAAAATTTAAGTGCTCCTTTAGCTTCAACAGATTCTATCAGATGGACTTTTGGAGATGGATTATCTTCTCTCGATCTCAATCCTACACATGTTTATACAAGTGCTGGCACTTATAATGTTTGTTTAAGAATAAAGAAAAATAGCAATACTCCCGGTACTGCTCCATGTGTGAGTGAGATTTGTAAGACAGTTATTGTTACACAACCTTGTAACCTTGTAGCTTACTTTAATTGGACTGCAGTTGCCACAAGTCCTTTATCAATTGTGTTTCAAAATTTAAGCGTCCCCTTGTCTCCTACTGATTCTGTGAGATGGACATTTGGCGACGGCACTAGTTCATTGGATATTAATCCAATGCATACTTATACAAATCCGGGAACTTATACAGTTTGTTTAAGAGTAAAGAAAAATAGCAGTGTATCCAACACACCGTGCGTTAGGGAATTTTGTAAAACAGTTACAGTCGTTCAATCTTGTAACCTTGTAGCTTACTTTAACTGGACAGCACTTTCAAACAATCCTTTATCGGTAGCATTTCAAAATTTAAGCAACCCTTTAGCACCCACGGATTCTGTTAGATGGACATTTGGTGATGGAACTTCTTCCATAGATGTTAATCCAACTCATACATTTGCCAATGCGGGTACCTATAATGTTTGTTTGAGAGTAAAGAAGAATGGAAATACTCCCGGCTCTGAGCCCTGTGTAAGGGAAATATGTAAAACAGTTATTGTTAATCAAACCTGTAACCTTACTGCAAATTTTACCTGGACAAATACTAGTTCCAATCCTTTAACTTTTAATTTTCAAAACTTAAGTATACCATTAGCTGCAACAGATTCTATCAGATGGACTTTTGGTGACGGTACGTCTTCATTGGGAGTTAACCCTTCACATACCTATACAAACCCCGGCACTTACACCGTTTGTTTACGAGTGAAGAAAAATTTAAATGCTACTGGTACGGCTGTATGTGTAAGAGAAATATGTAAAACCATTGTTGTGGGTACAACCCAAAATTGTAATTTGGTAGCATATTTTACTTGGACCAATAGCAGCAACCCTTTAAATTTTGCGTTCCAAAATTTAAGCAATCCATTATCTCCTACAGATTCTGTAAGATGGACATTTGGCGATGGCACCTCGTCTCTGGATGTCAATCCAAATCATACTTACATTGCCGCAGGTACTTATCCCGTTTGTTTGAGAGTAAAGAAAAATAGTAACACACCTGGAACTACCCCTTGCGTAAGAGAAATATGCAAGGTCATAACTATACTTCCGCAAATTAATTGCGATAGCATTCATGTTGGATATACTTATCAAAGAGATCCTTTTATTTCCAATAAAATTTATTTTTACGCCAATGCTAATTTCCCCATTCAGGACCAAACTTGGACAATTGTTAAACTGTCTACTTCCACCCAAGTTCCTGTAACATTGCATCAGAACAACCCGGCCTACGTTTTTAACGATACTGGGTATTATAGAGTTTGTTTAAGGGCAATAACTTTAGGGGGTTGTGTAAAAGAATACTGCAGTATTATCAGGATAGAGCAGACATCACAAATTTGCGAATTACAAGCCTATCCAAACCCTACAAGTAGTTTGATTAATGTTGCTTTGCAATTGGCACAACCAGAAATGATTCATGTATACATCTATAATACAATAAATACTCTAGTAAGATCAAAACATCAGCAAGGTTCTTCCGGCAACAACATTGTTTCCATAAATGTAAATGATTTAGTTCCTGGATTGTATAATATAAAAGTGATTTATGGAAACAGGATATGTTATTCCAGATTTAATAAAATGTAATAAAAACATCTATAAAAAATCCTGCAGCCAAAAACTGCAGGATTTTTTTATGTTAACAATAAATAAAAGGTAGTTGTATTATCTGCCAAACATTTTATCTAGTTCCTCTTTTTTAAATCCCATATAAGTAGGTTTCCCACTAGGGGTACTATTAGGAATATTACATTCAAAAAGTTCGGTTACCAAAACATTCATTTCTTTTTGACCTAGTACTGTTCCTGATTTTATAGCTTGTTGCAAGGCCATAGACCGTAATAATTTTTCTCTTTTAGAAAATTTAAGATCAGTGCTAAAATGTTTGTACTGCTCCAGCATTTTTTCAAGTGCCATTTTTTCGTTACCAGATTCCATATCTGCTGGAGTACCCTGCACAACAAAAGTATTGTTACCAAAAGGTTCCAGCAAATAACCCAACAGGTTTAAATCAGGTAACAATTCTGTCAGTAAAACAACATCGGCCGCAGACAAGTCGATTGTTCCGGGAAACAAACTTCTTTGTGTTGCTATTGCTTTTCCTGAAACAGCATTCGTAAACCTTTCGTACAACACCCGCTCATGTGCGTTTTGTTGATTAATAAGTAAATATCCTTTATCATTTTGTACAACGATGTATGCATTGTGAATCTGCACAAGGTGTTCAGTTTTTAACCCCGAGTTCTCTGCCTGTGATTTTATGGTTGTAAACTCATCGTCGGCAAAAGGTCTTTGAGCTAAAACACCAGTTGTATTTGACTTGGGCTCATAAAAGTCCTTCCAGTGTTTCAGTTCACTTTTATTTTCAATAAAATGTGCCTGATTTTTTTGTGTGAAAGTTTGATACAACGAAGAGGAAGCTGTAGATGATTTTATTTCATCTGTAAATGGCTTATTCACTGCATCAAGGTTTTGTATCCCGGCATCAAGATCAAAATCCAGTGTGGGGGTAATACTAAATTGTGCCAAAGCATGTTTTACGGCACTTTGAACAAAAGCATACACAATTTTTTCGTCCTCAAATTTTATTTCCTGCTTGGTTGGATGTACATTAATATCCAATTGTGCAGGATCAAGGTCTATGAATAAAGCATACATCGGATAACTGTCTTTGGCAATCATTTCGTCAAAAGCATTCATCACTGCATGATTCAAATAAGCACTTTTTATAAAACGGTTATTAACAAAAAAGTATTGATCCCCTCTTGTTTTTTTAGCTGTTTCAGGTTTGCCAACAAAACCAATAATATCTAGGTAATCTGTATGCTCTTGCACGCTTACTAGTTTGGCATTGTAGCTACTGCCTAATATCTGTACAATGCGTTGTTTAAGCGAACCTTTTTCCAAGTGAAAAACCTGTTGACCATTAGAAGATAATGAAAAGAAAATTTCAGGGAAAGCCATTGCCACCCTTATAAATTCATCAACAATATGTTTTAATTCTGATGCATTACTTTTTAGAAAATTTCTTCGGGCGGGCACATTAAAAAACAAATTTTTCATGGCAATGCTGCTGCCTTTTTCCATTGCTACCGGCTCCTGCTTTTTTACAACACTATTTTCAATTTCCAAGTAAACACCCGTTTCATCCTCCGCTCTCTTTGTTTTCATTTCTACTTGAGCTACTGCGGCAATACTTGCTAGCGCTTCACCCCTAAATCCCATTGTTTTGATTCGAAACAGATCATCAATATTCCTGATTTTTGATGTGGCATGGCGTTCAAATGCCATTCGGGCATCGGTTTCACTCATGCCTTTTCCATTATCAATCACCTGTATCAATGCTTTTCCTGCATCATTAACAAGCAACCTGATTTCATCTGCTCCGGCATCTACCGCATTTTCCAGCAACTCCTTTACCGCACTGGCAGGACGTTGAATCACTTCTCCGGCAGCTATTTGATTGGCAATGTTATCAGGTAATAATTGAATAATATCCGGCAAAGTAAATGATGGTTTAATTTGATGCAAAAATAAGCACAACAGCCTCTAAAAGCTCCAAATTTCGAATTCGAATAATTAAACGGGAGTTTTTTAACCACTTATCGTTATGGATTAGCACTAAAAACTATATTGTTCGTCTTGCAAAAGTTAAAACTTCTTACTTTGTGCTTATAAATAAAATGCATGATGAAATTTATTTGTTTGTTTTCCTGCTCCTTTCTATTGTTGTTCGGTAAAGTAAATGCGCAAAATAATAAAGCGAGTCTTTGGGCAGACAGTGTATATAAAACTTTGAATAATGATGAGCGTATTGCTCAGCTTATGGTTGTACGCCTTTCTACTATTGATAGTAAAACAAAACAGGTAACTTTTTACGAAGAAAAAGTTGATTCTCTAATCAATCTATATAATATTGGCGGAATTTGTATTTTTCAGGGTAGCCCCGTAAAGCAGGCAGAGATCATCAACAGGCTGCAGGCAAAAGCAAAAACCCCTATTTTAATGTGTATTGATGCAGAATGGGGTGTAGGTATGCGCATGATTGACAGCGTTCTGCCTTTGCCCCGCCAGATGATGCTGGGTGCTATGCGGGATGCAACCATCGTTTACAATTACGGAAAGCTGGTGGGCGAACAATGCAAGCGTGTGGGCATACAGGTAAACTATGCACCTGTAGTAGATGTAAACAACAATCCCAACAATCCAGTTATAAACGATCGCAGCTTTGGCGAGGATAAATTTAAAGTAGCCGATTACGGAATTGCTTATATGAAGGGCATGCAGGATATTGGGGTAATGGCATGTGCCAAACATTTCCCTGGCCATGGAGATGTGTCGGTAGATTCTCATTATGACTTACCTATAATAAATAAAAGCATCGCACAATTAGATTCATTGGAGCTTTATCCATTCAGGCAAATTTTTAACGCTGGCATTGGAAGCGTTATGCTGGCACATCTTTACATTCCAGCAATTGATACTACTTCCAATAGAGCTACATCCCTTTCGCCACTTAATATTAATCAATTGATGCGTGGCAGACTTGGATATCAGGGACTAACTTTTACAGATGCATTGGAAATGCAGGGGGTAAAAAAATTCTTTCCAAATGGAGAAGCTTCCGTTCAGTCTCTTATTGCCGGCAATGATATGCTCTGTCTTCCAGGAGATGTACCGCTTGCAATTGAAAAAATAAAAGTTGCTATTGACGAAAAAAAGTTAAGCTGGTCAGACATAGAAGGGCATTGCAAAAAGGTTTTAGAAGCTAAATATGCTTATGGTTTAAATAATTACCAACAAATCAACACTCAAAATCTTACTGCAAAGTTAAACGCAGAAATACCTGCCATGCGTAAACTCATTGCAGAAAATGCAATTACATTGGCTGCAAAAAAAGACAATAGTTTTTTCCCCTTGTCAACCTGGGATAATAATAAATCAGAAGATATTGCATTGGTGATTATTGGAACAAAAACAGAAAACAATTTTGCAAAAAGAATAAGGGAAGATTATAATGCAACCGTATTTTATCCCGAGGTAGAATTGAAAAACAATGAAGAGTTAGACCTTTTTGTAAACAAGATAAGTAAGGAGTTTAAGAAAGTAATAATAGGAATACATAATATAAACAGAACTCCTGCAAATAATTTTGGATTAAATACACAATCTGTAAAATTGGTTAATGAACTAAACCAAAAAACAAACAGCATCATTTTTCAATTTGCAAATACCTATGCAGCAAAAAACTGGTGTGACGCAAAAAATCTGGTAGTTTGTTATGAAGATGATGATATCATACAGGATGTTGCAGTTAATATGCTGCAAGGTAAACTTGCTTACAAAGGTGTTTTACCGGTAACCGTATGTGACAATTTAACATTTGGAAGCAGTATTTCAGCTCAGCTATTTACACAAAATATTGCCGAAAATCAGTGGGGATTAGATATGGCTCGTATTCACAAAATTGATTCTATTACAAATGACGCCATAAGTAAAAAAGCAGCACCTGGCTGTGTAGTTTTAATTTTAAAAGATGGTAAAATTGCTTATGAAAAAGCTTATGGCAACTATACTTATGATGCTAAAGAAACGATGAATATTGAGTCGGTTTTTGATATGGCGTCTGTTACAAAAATTTGCGCAACAACTATTTCGGTAATGAAGTTATATGATGAAGATAAAATAAACCTTGATAAAACTTTAGGGGATTATCTTCCGTATGTAAGGGGCTCCAATAAAGAAAAACTTTCTATTCGAAAAATACTGTTACATCAGGCAGGCCTTGTTTCTTATATTCCGTTTTATAAAGAAACCATAGATACCGCCGGCAAACCTTTGCCCGGTATTTATTCAGAAAGAAAAAAAGATTCATTTAATATTCGGGTAGCTAAAAATTTCTATCTGGCAAACAGATGGGAGGATAGTATCCGTTTTAAAATATTAAAGAGTCCACTTGGGGCACAGGATAAATATGTATACAGCGATAATGATTTTATTTTTCTTGGTAAAATTGTAGAAGCGATCAGTGGAATGCCTTTAGATGTTTATGTAAAAAAAACCTTCTTCGCTCCGATGAGCTTATCATCTGCCGGATTTATGCCATTACAAAATATGCCTATCAGCCGCATTGTACCCACTGAAGATGAAGTTAAATTTAGAAGCCAGCTACTTAGGGGCGATGTTCATGATCCTGGAGCTGCCATGATGGGAGGTGTTGCAGGGCATGCCGGCTTATTTAGCAATGTTTATGATATTGCCTCCATTATGCAAATGCTTATGAATGGAGGTGTATATAATGGCAAACATTATTTAAAAAAAGAAACCATTGATTTATTTACGAACTATCAAAGTAACATCAGTAGGCGTGGGTATGGTTTTGACAAACCCGAAAAAGACAACAATACACGCAAAGAAGCATACCCCACATTATCTGCATCCCCTAGAACTTTTGGCCATACCGGATTTACAGGAACCTGCACGTGGGCAGACCCTGACAAAAATCTGGTATTTGTATTTTTAAGCAACCGGGTAAATCCATCTGGGAGTGATGTGTTACTTAAAATGAACGTACGTCCCAAAATTCACGAAACCATTTATCAGGCATTAATGAATTAAGAAAATATTTGCAACCTATTAGAATTATGAATTTTAGAACAAAATAGCTTTCTGTATAAATGTCCCCATTAAAAAATACATTTTTAGTATTGAAGCCTATTTATTTTTTATAGATTAATGTAGGTATTGAGAATAATACCATTATTATATTGAAAAACATTGCGTTCATTAACTTCTCTACCAAGTTGTACAATTTGCTGTAAAAAACCTCCTTCTATCCTTAATTTTTTATTGAACCGATAGCCCAATAAAATGGCTAAACGGTTCTGGTCAAATACATTCTCATTTACATTTTTTCCAAATCCAATAAATATTTCATCATAGATTCCGGCATAAGCGGTTTTATCTTCAATCGTTTTTTTACCAATTGCCTTTTGCATTCGGTACATATATCTTAACCGGTTTAGAAACAAAAAATCATCAGGCTTTGTTAATGCTATATTTGTGTACCTGCCTACCCATCTTTGTTCAAGCATAAACCGGTGGCTCAATTCTATATTTTTACTTTTATCGCTTAAAGTTACCATCTGGTATATTCTGTGTTCGGGAAACCTTTTTCCGGCCGCCTGCAACGGGATTTCTCCATAAGAAAATGTTTCTACCCATGCATACCCAAATCTAATAACCAACTTATCATTAACTTGATAATTAATTCCGGTTCTGAATAAACTTTGTTGCCAATTTTTAATAAAAGCTTCGCGGCGCCACTGGTATTCCAGATGGCCACTCCACTTTTTAGAAAATTTTATATTAGTAAAATTATTGAACCAGCCAATTGTGTTTTTATCTGTAAGCCTTGTGTTTTGCGCTGCTACATTTGCAATAATTAAGTTGAGGCCAACAATAAATACCAGGCACTTTGAACGCATATAAAAAATTTAAAAATGAATACCAATTGTAAATGGAAGCCTTATTAAAATATTTTATCAGGCTTCCATTAATCATCGTTTGAATTTATACTTTAGCATTTTGCTCGTTATGTTGCTCTCTAAACAAAAAGCATGTGGTTTATTTTAATTTTCATGTTGTTTTTTATTTCTCTAAAAAATTACCCGACTTTTCATAATCATAAATTTTTAAAAAAGAAAATCAGGTCAATTAATAATAAAATATTATGCTTTTGCTAAAATATTTTTTATGATGCTATAAGGTTTACAATATTATCAACAGGCTCGTTTATTATCAATGTATCTTCATAAAAATGAACCAACCCGGTTGATATTTCATGCGTACCTCCTACAATTCCTATTGCACCGCTTTCAATCATGTCTTTTAAAATTGGACTGCGCTCCATGATTGCATGTACTGTTCTTTTTACATTGATGGTGGCTACCTTTTCTACAAATTCATTGTTGGTAGAACTGCGGTTTTCTATTTCCGTTTTTTCATCATAAACTGCCGGCTGTATTTTTGAGAGCAATGCAGTGAGATTACCCATCTCTACATGGTCGCAAGCACCTTTTACGGCACCACATTTAGTATGGCCTAGTACAACTATTACTTTAGCACCCGCTACTTTACAGCCAAACTCCATGCTACCTAATATATCTTCATTAATTATATTACCTGCAATACGAACACTGAATACATCTCCCAATCCCTGGTCAAAAATCAGTTCGGCCGAAGTGCGGGAATCAATGCAACTAAGGATAACAGCAAAAGGATGTTGTCCGTCTGATGTATCATTGGCCTGCTGCAAAAGATTTCGGTTTACTTTAAGATTATTTACAAATCTTTTATTACCATCTTTTAAAAGTTCAATAGCCATAGTTGGTGTAATTGCGTCTTGTAATTCTTTGTTTAATGTTTTCATTTTTTTATATTTATTGTTATTTAATTATGTGTTTAAGCAGGTTCAATAAAGTTGATAGTTTCTACATTGATGTTTTTAAATTTTGCATTAACCCTGAAATCCCGGATTAGCTCAACTACATCGTATGCAATTGATTTTGATTTAGAACAATCAATAATCACTTTTGAATTATTTGGAATCTCCTCCAGTTGTTTTATTACGCTTGCTTTATTAAAAAAGGAAACCTCTTCTGCTAAAACTAGCTGGTGCACCTGATGTCCGTCTTCGGCAGTTATTGATTCTTTCATATGATGTGAGTTTCTGTAACTGTGGCGCAAAGTGTAAAAAATACCAAAGAACAAACCAATGGTAATTCCTTTAAGCAAATCTGTGGCTAATATACCCGCAACAGTAGCTGCAAATGGAATAAACTGCTCCCAACCTAATTTATACATGTCTTTAAAAAGTATTGGTTTGGCCAGCTTATAACCTACCATTATTAAGATTGCAGCCAAACTTGCCAACGGAATCATATTTAACAGGCCGGCAATAGTAATAGCACTAATTAATAAAAACAAACCGTGCAGGATGGCAGACATTTTTGTTTTGCCTCCGAATGAAATATTAGCAGAGCTTCGTACAATTACCTGGGTTAAAGGCAAGCCACCTATTAATCCCGAAACAATATTCCCCACGCCCTGTGCCTTTAATTCCCTGTTAGTGGGAGTAACTCTTTTGTACGGATCAAGTTTATCGGTAGCTTCTACACAAAGTAATGTTTCCAAACTGGCCACAATAGCCATCACAATGGCGATTTTCCAAACTTCAAAATTTGTAATGGCAGAAAAATCAGGAATAGTAAACTGGCTAAAAAACTCAGTTAAATTATTAGCAACAGGAAGTCTTACGACTTGATCTTCTGCCAAACTAAAGTTTAATGTGCCTGCCTTAAAAAAATAATTTAGAAGAATCCCTACAATAACTACAACGATTGGCCCTTGCAGCAGTTGAAAGATGCGGTGTTTTTTCGTCAACACCTTATCCCATAATATTAAAATGGCCAATGATATTGCAGCAATAAGTACCGCTCCAGGGGTAATAAAATCATATGCTCTTAATATTTCGGAAAATGTATTCTGTCCATCTGCCTGTAAAAAAGCAGCATCACCAGCAGGATCCTTATCCCAGCCGAGGGCATGAGGTATTTGTTTTAAAATAATCAATAAGCCAATACCTGTAAGCATTCCTTTAATGACAGAAGATGGAAAGAAATAGGCAATAAATCCGGCTTTTGCAAAACCCATTATTAATTGAATAAACCCAGCCAGTACCACTGCCATTAAAAACGCCGGCCAGGAACCCAGCGTAGATATGGAGGTTAATACGATTACTGCAAGCCCTGCAGCAGGGCCGCTAACGCCCAGTGGTGAGCCACTAAGCATTCCGACTACAACACCACCAACAATACCGGCAATTATGCCAGCAAATAGAGGAGCTCCGGATGCTAACGCTATTCCGAGACATAGAGGTAGTGCCACAAAAAATACAATGATACTTGCAGGGAGATCACTTTTAATTTCGCTAAATATGTTTTTACTATTCATAACCTGTATTTTATTTTTAACAGTGCAATGATAGTACTTTTATTTAGAATGATAGCATTACTATCTTTATAAATTGTAAAACTTTTACTTACTTTTGACAATTGGAATTATAAACCGCACCAGAATATTACTTTGTAAAGTATTTAAACCCGATAGTTATGGAATTAGAATTAAAGATAAAAATGAATGAAAAATTGTTTTTAAGGGATCCTGAACAAACAGAATTAGGTAAAAAAATTATTCAATATAGCATACAGTTGATTCACAAAAATGGATTTGAAGCATTCACCTTTAAAAAATTGGCCGAGAATATTGGTACAACTGAAGCTGGAATTTACAGGTACTTTGAAAACAAACACCGGTTATTGATTTATTTAACTGCATGGTATTGGAGTTGGCTGGAATACAGTGTGGCAATTCATAACAATAATATTGATGACCCCACAGTTAAGTTAAAAAGGATTATTAATTTATTGGCATTAACTGTAGAAGATGATTTAAAAACCAGCCATATCAATGAGAACATCCTTCACCAGATTGTAATTGCCGAAGGCTCCAAAGCTTATTTAACCAATCATGTGTCAGAAGATAATAAGGACCAGCTCTTTAAACCCTATAAAGACCTATGCGCCAAAATTGGAGATATTATCCTGGAGTGTAACTCACAATATAAATATCCCAAATCATTGGCCAACACAATTATTGAAATGGCGCATTTTCAGAATTATTTCATGAAATATCTTCCTGCGCTCACTGATTTTGGAAACAATAAAGACGAATTGGAAATTGTATCTTTTTTATCAGATTTGGTTTTTTCGAGTATAAAACAGAAATGACACTTATAGTGTAATGCCCTTTGCATGAGTAATCTACTTCTTGAAATGTTGTTTTGATATTTTTATAAAGGGTTTGCTAAGAAGAAACAGGATAGTAGCCATCTTTTCAGGAATAACAGCACAAACCAATCTTACATCGCACAATAGAACAAATCTAAAAATATTTTTAAGAAGGCAAATACTCTTTAGAAAACACCTGTAGCATTTTGCAACTTAGCTTTAATGACAAAATATTTTGATTTTAATTCTAACAATTTCTGGAGCGATTCAATGGCTTTGTTCTCCCGGACATTGATCAAAAACAAGGAACTTTCTCCGTTAGCAAACCTTGTTTCTTCTGCTCGCTGCAAACTAAGGTAATTGAGATACATTGATTCCTGCAACGCTATTTGCTTTTTTATATTGATCCACTCATTGAAAATTTTTTTTACTTTATTCAAAATTTCCATTCGGGTATAATCCTGTTGTATAGTGGTTTCTGTAATTTTTAGTTTAGCAGTTCGATAGGCAGCACGGCCTTCCGAAAAGCGAAGTGGCATTGAGAAGGCAAGACCAAACTGGTAATTGTTTTCTGATAAAAAAGCACCTGCGGTTTTTAATATATTGTAGCCTTTGCCCAACTGGTTGTATTTAAGTTGAGCATATGGCAGCAGCTCTTGAAATTTTAATTGGCGATCTACCTCCAGGGCTTTTAGTTTAAAATTAAAAGAGGTGAGTTTCGGATGATTGTTTAAAGCTGTCTGCAGCAGATCAGGCAAAAGCGGTTCTACAGACACAGCAGCTGCAGTGTTTAATATATTATCGACAGGTACAACTGCTGTACTAAGGTTGTAAGCGGTTAAATTTTCCTGCCACAAATATAAACTCAATTCAATTGCTGCATTGGCAAACTGAAAAGCAGCTTCATTTTGTAAAAACCGAAATTGTTGTAATTGTGCCTGTGCCTCCACAGTATCTATAGCAGCACGTTCACCAATTGCAGTTGTATTACGAACGAATGACATTCTTTTTTCGTTAACCAAAACAGCATTTATTACCGCCTGCAATACTTCATAATCTCTCACCCAATTCCAATAAGCAGCAGCAGCTTCCAATAACAAATCATTAATAACTGTTCTTTTTTCCACCATACTCATATCTCTGTAAATAGCCCCGGTTTTTAAAGCAGCCCTGCGTTTGTCTATCAGTAAATTTTTTGCCAGTGGAACTGCAATTCCTGCAAAACTGGTTTGCCCGATTGTTTCATTAGGGGATACCCTTGTTCCGGATAGGTAACCCGTACCTGCGTACAACTCAATACCATACCATGTAGGGATGCTAAGTTTAGGATTTACAGTATTATAATAGCGGGTACCATCAAACGATTTTTGGGATGTATAAGTTTCCAATACCGGATCAAACATTCCTCTTGCAGACAGCAATGCAGCTTTTGCTTTTTCTATTTGAATGTCAGCCTGCCGTGCAATGGGATGGTATTGTTGGACAATGCTCATGTATGCTTCAAAAGAAAGGCTAAAACGTACACTATCCTGAGACTTTACACTTACCAAAAAGCAGCAAAATATTATGGTTATCAAAAATTTCATGTCGGTTTATTTTACGGGCTTTTGCGCCGGTTCTTTTTGTATATAATATTCAGGAGGGAAACCGTTTATGTTTCGCCACAATTCATACCAAATAGGCACATCTGTGAGCAAAGCCATGCCCATGGCTCCGGTACCCATTCCCAATTGCTTTGGCCATGGCTGTTCTTTTGGATCTTCTACTACCAGCACCCTGAAATTTCCATTAGACATTATCGATGTTTCTACTGCAACTACTATTCCTCCAAATGTGCCAAATGAACCCTTGGGCCAGCCGCTAAAAACAACGGCCGGAAATCCATCAAAAATGAACCTCACTTTTTGTCCTTTTTGTATCAATGGAAGATCTATAGGGCGAACAAATATTTCTATCGCATACTCTATTTTATCTGGTACAATTTGTACCAGCATTTCGCCTTCTTTTACAATTTCGCCGATACCCGCTTTTTTTGCCTGATTTATTTGTCCACTCTGTGGAGCAGTAATAGTATACAATCCATTTCGGATACTGTAATTGCGGTATTGATTTTGCAACTTAGCTACCTCACCGGCACTGGTAGTAATTTCGGAAAGGGATTGAAATTGATCTCCCTTTGCTTTCGAAATTTTTTCATTGTACTCCTGCCTGATGGCATTCATTTCGATATTGGTATTACTGATATCCTGCCCCATATTAGCCAGATTGTTTTGTGCAGTATTTTTTTTGGCCAGCGAATTCTGGTAATATTGATTACGTTGTTCTAGTTGTGTGAGTGATACCAAACCGCTATCGAACATTGTTTTCTGCCGCTGGTATTGACTGGCCGCAATTTTAAAATCATTTTCAGCTGCTGCCAGTTCATTTTCGGATGAATTGATTCGAAGGTTCAATTGAACCAATTTATTTTGGAGCTGCTCAATTTTTAAAACCAGAGCCTGCGACATGGCGCTGATCTGTGTACCGGTGGCATCTACTTTGTTTTTATAATAATCAATGGTTTGTTCTTTTGCATCTAATTGCTCCTTGGTTCTGTTTAGTAACTGAGGATCGAGGTATTCATCCTTGATTTCAGACAATAGAAGAATGGTGTCCCCTGCTTTTACAAAATCTCCTTCCTTTACAAACCATTTTACCACTTTACCTGGTATGATGGTATTTATTTGCTGTGGGCGCTGCTCTTGGCGCAGCGTGGTTACATTACCCCTGCTGCGGATATTTTGTGTCCATGGCACAAACAATAAAACGATCAGTAACGGCATCAACAAATAAAACCATTTCCCAATCCTGTTTTTTTTATCATGATGATATATCGATGTCAATGATTTCCATTGCTGACTATCCTGAAATTGAGTGTTCATAATATTTTTTTGGCTGGTTATACAATTTCAATTATCTGATCGCACTGGTTGGCAAAATCTTTATCGTTGCTTACTACCAGTACCGTAGTGCCTGGTAGGTCATTGAGGAAATATTGCTGAATGGCATTTTTTTGGTGAGCTTCAAGTCCTTGCCAGGGCTCTTCAAGCAACAATAATTTTGGATTGCCTGCCAGCGCTCTTATCAATAATATTTTGCGCAATACTTTTTCTGAGAGCCTGTTACCTGCAGCGGACAATACAGTGTTTAACCCCTGCTTTTGTGTAGCAAGGTAGTCCTGTAAACCGGTCATTTCAAAAAGCAAAATTACCTGTGCAGGATTGATGTATTGATTGCCCATAGTGATGTTTTCCAAAATAGTTCCATCAAAAACATCCTGCTGATCGAGCATAACACCAATTTGACTTCTCATCGAATCTAATTTGTAATTCCCAATAGGCAACCCATTGAGCATAATAGATCCGGTGTATGTGGAGTAAGCACCCGTCAGTAGCTTTAAAATTGTAGATTTACCGGCACTCTCCTTGCCTGTAATACATACTTTCTGCCCATGCTTTATATCCAATGATAATTCAGACAATACGATTTTTGTATCGGTATAGCCAAAAGAAACGTTTTGCATTTGCACCGTTACCCCCTTTGGTTGATCCGGGAATTCAAAATCACCGTTTACTTCAATAGGCTTGTCAGCAATTTTTGAAATCTTTTCTACTGATGTCAGAACATCATACACACTATCCAGGTTACTAATTAACTTTTCTACAGAATTAATAACGGTAAGAATGACGATTTCTGCGGCAATAAACTGGCCAATATTGAGTTGCTGGTTTACCAATAATATGGACCCAACAATAAGCATAGAAGCAGTAATGAGCACTTTGAATACTACAAGTATTTTGTATTGAAATTCCAGAACACTAAAATGCTGGTTTCTTGCCCTAAGGTAATTGGAGGTAAGGTCGTCTGCCTTTTCCAGATTTAAGGAAGATCCTTTAGAAAACTTAAATGTTTTTACCAATCGGGCCATTTCTTCTAACCATGCTGCCACTTTGTACTTATACATACTTTCTTCCAGGCTAGTTGTAAGTCCTTTGTTACCACTGTAATATAAAATAAGCCATAGAATGAGCACTAATAAGGCTCCAAAAAGAATAAAGGCAGGGTGGTAAAATGAAAGTAATATCAAACCAAACAGAATCTGAATGGTTGCAGTAGGAATATCCAATAAAAGTTTTGACAGACTTTTTTGTAAAGTGGGCACTTCAAAAAAACGATTCATCAATTCGGGCAAATAATAAGCATCGGCAGCCCTAAGATCAAGTTTTGGCACCCTATCGGCAAGTTTCAAACTATACCTTACAAAGATTTTCTGTTGTACTTTTTCGATAAGCTGCATTTGACCAATTTGTAACATACCGCTGAAAAGGACACCAATTACTACAAGGGTAATGAGTACTATAAGTGATGTAGACATGGCTCCGCCTAATACAAACCCAATGATTGCCTGTACACCAACAGGTAGTGATAATTGTATTAGACCGTTTAGGATGGCATGAAAATAAATAGCACTAATTTCGGATTTCTCCAATTTTAATAATCTTAGGATTCTGGTTACAGGATTTATTCTATCAGACATATTCACTAAATTTAGTGTTGATAATAAGAGTAAAGAATGAAGAATTTTTGGGCTAAATACCAATATTTTTACAGCTAATCACGCATAATTGGGAGGAGGCGTGATGATATCCTTAACAGGAAGGGGTAATTTATCTTTATTTACATGAAAGCCAACTGTTGTGCAGCCCTCTATAGCGTCACGAACAATAACATAACTATGGTAACAAATCTTTTTTTCTTTTATTTCTTCGATGTTATTCAGCTTTACATTTTCAGTACCCTTTTCTTCATCAGGATTAAAAATAGAAACCTGTGCAGCTTTGCATTTATTTTTCACAGCGGGTGCAGCTTGCACTGCTGTAAAAATTATCAGGAATATAAAAGCAATCCATTTCATTTGTTTTGCAAAAGAAAGTCAATTTGACAATATTTAGAAATATATTTATTTCTTAATTTGTAATAAAAACGAACGTATATTTTAAACAACGCTGCCTAATTTTTACGGCAGCGTTGTTATAATACTGATAGTTTTATTTAGTACCCAAATATTTCCTGTAAACTCAACTTTTTAATCTCCCCAAGTTTTTTAAGGTCATCCATTTTAATTTTATTTTCTGATGCAACGATGGCATAAGTGTAAGCCTTTCTCGCTATATTTTTGCTGTGAAAATCTTTCAACTCTTTGAAACCTATCTTGTCAACTGCCGCATACTTCCTGATTCTTAAATCTTCTTTTAAACCTTTTTGCTCGGCATCAAGGAAATTGAAGATTATACCATCTTGTGTAATACGTTGTGTTTCGATATCTTTTTTAATACCACTCCTTGCAAATTCAATATTGGATGAAATTTCAGGCATTTCAGTCAACAACTCATTCATTGCCACAACTGCTTCATTTAATTTGTCTGCCTGACTTCCAACATATGCAATGGTATAATATGGGTCTTCCTTTTTCTCTGGTGTTACATAATAAGCAAAAGTTGAGTAGGCCAAAGCCTTAGACTCACGAATGGTTTGAAAAACAACTGCACCCATACCACCACCAAAATAATTATTAAACATATTTACAACTGCTTCCTCATCCGCATTAAACAAACCATTGTTTCTAATCCAACGGGTTTCGGCCTGCACCATGTTGTAATCTGCAAATAATACTTGATTACTGTTTTGAACAGATGGGATAAAATTTGTTTTAGCAGATGCTTTTGCAAATGAAACTGGAATTTTATGTAGCTTTTTCAAAGATGCTGTTAGAGCAGGCAGCGGTTGTGGGCCATAATACATTACCTGATGTGAATACTGATTTAGGCTGTGTATAATATTTACCAGATCTGCTGCATTTAAATTTTGGATATCCTCGTCACTCATCACATAATTAAATGGATTATTTGATCCGAACCTAGCATAAGCAGTAAGTCCGTTTAAGATAGCTGCTTTATTGGATTTTGCATCTGTTCTCGATTTTACCATACGGGCCTTTAATGATTTTAATGCAGCTTCATCTGTTTTGCAATTTGCCAAAAGATCTTCAAAAAGGGTTACTGCTTTTTCAAAATTTTCCTGCAAGCCTTCTATTAATACAGTTGTATATTCTGGGCCGGCAGTAACATTAAAACTGCAGGCAATTTTATAAAAAGCTTTAGTAATTTCCTCTGTAGTTTTATCCTGAGTGCCAAGGAAAGAAAGGTATTGTGCCGCTATGGCCAATTTTTTATCATTCCAGCTTCCTACATCAAAACGATAACGTAAACGAAAAATACTATTGTCTTTATTTTGAACATATAAAACACGTGCTGGACCAACCGCAGATTTTTGCAAATCTTTGTTATAATTTATCCAAACCGGACTAACCGGTGTTGCTGGCATATTATTTACATTTTTTACAAAAGGCGATTGTTTGGTACTGTTTGTTTCTACCGGCGTTATAGCTGGTTTATCAACTTTTACAATATTTTTATCTTCTCCTTTACGTTTAATAATAGCAACGTAATTTTCTCCAAAATATTTATTAGCAAAATCAACAATGTCCTTTTTTGTAATTTTTGAAAGATTATCTACATAGGACACCTGATTTTTCCAATCAAGTTCACTTGTAAAAGCATCCATTAAATCAGACGCTCTTGAACTGTAGGTTTCTGATGATAGAATTACCGTTTTTTTCTGATTGTTAATAATAGAGGTGATGAGGTTATCATCAAAATTTCCTTTTTTAAGATTTTCAACTTCGCCCAGCATCAATGCTTTTACTTCTTCAAGAGATTGCCCCTGAGTAGCATTACCACTCATGTAAAGAATACCATAATCAATCAGTGTAAAAGCTGAAGCGCCGGCTCTCAGTAATTTTTGTTTCTTAACAAGGTTAAGGTCCATCAGACCAGCTTTCCCGTTGGTTAAAATCTGTCCTACAAGATCAGCCAGTAAAACATCTTTTGATTTGTTGCCAGGCAACCTGAATCCAATGGTTACACTTTCTGCATCGGGACCAACAACTTCTGTTGTTACAGGAGCAGAGATGGGCGCTTCGGGGCTGAAGGTATATTTTGGAACAGGTTTATTTTGCATATATGAAAATGCCTTGTCAATTTTTTTTATCAGAATATCGGGATTAAAATCACCGCTCATTACTACTGCCATATTATTTGGTACGTAATAAGTATTAAAATATTTTCTGATTTCTACCAATGAAGGATTTTTTAGATGCTCAATGGTGCCAATGGTTGTTTGCAAACCATAATTGTGGTTTTTAAATAATTCGGCAAATAATTTTTCATTTACTTTTCTGCCATCATTATCCAATCCTCTATTTTTTTCTTCATATACAGCCTCAAGCTCTGTATGAAAAATCCTCAACTGAAGATCTCTGAAACGTTCTGCCTGAACAGCAATATATTTATCAATAGAACCAGATGGAACATCGTCTGTATAAACAGTTTGCTCAAAAGAAGTAAATGCATTGGTTCCTTGTGCTCCCATAGAACTCATCATTTTATCGTATTCATTGGCTATGGCATATTTACTTGCTACACCACTTACAGAATCTATTTGATGATAAATGGCATTACGCTGATCGGCATCAGTAGTTTTATTATACACTTCATATAAGGCATTTATTTTATCAAGCTCCGGTTTTTCCTTTGCCCAGTCTAGTGTACCATATTTATCGGTACCCTTAAACATCATGTGTTCCAGATAATGCGCAAGTCCTGTATTGGTTGCTGGATCAGTTTTACTCCCAGCCTTAACGGCTACATAAGCCTGGATTCGAGGATCCTTATTCGTAGGACTAAGAATTACTGTAAGACCATTTTTAAGCGTATAGAATCTCGCTTTTGAAGGATCGTTGGTTACATACTTGTAAGTATACCCTCCTGCCTGCACTTGTTTCCATTCAAATTTGGATGGCTGCGCCACAGCAGTTAAAGTACTAATGCAGAGTAATGCTACAATCATCTTTTTAAAAAATTGCATATCGTTTTTAGTTTTATTTTAAATTGACAGTAAAAATAACCAATATCAGGAAACAAAGTTTTACCGTTTGTACATTGATTGCCCTATTTTTGAAATTATAATGAAACTTTATGAAAAGATTCCTAAAACTGCTGTTAAGAACCGTTATCGTTCTGTTTATTTTAATAAATGTGATTGTTATTTTTCATGCTTACAAATTCACTCACTTCTATGAACGTAAAGAAATTGTTGTAAAAAAGCAAGAAGATAAAAGCAGCTGGGACAAAACAAAAGAAATTTTATTTGGAACCAATTTTACAAAACAACTTAATACTTCACCGGATACTGTTGTCCAAATACTTTATTTTACAACCAATGACAGTTTAAAACTGGAAGCCTGGTATTTGCCTGCTGCAGTATCAAAAGGAACAATAGCAATGTTTCACGGACATGGAAGTAAAAAATCTGCCTTATTAACCGAAGCCTCACTATTTAGGAAACTTGGATACAATACGCTATTACTTGATTTTAGAGCACATGGAAACAGTCAAGGAAATACCTGTAGCATTGGAAATGATGAAGTAGAAGATGTAAAACTGGTATATGATTACCTAAATACCAAAGGTGAGAAAAACATTATTTTATATGGTGTTTCATTGGGCGCATCTACCATAACCAAAGCCGTAAACGATTACGAATTAAAGCCTAGAAAAATAATATTGGAAATGCCTTTTGGGTCTTTATCCAATGCTGTGGAAGGAAGACTAAAAATTATGAAATTGCCGCCTGAACCATTGTCTACGCTGCTTACTTTTTGGGGTGGCATTTCTCATGGCTTTTGGGCATTTAATCTTAAGCCTTCAGAATATGTAAAAAAAATAAAATGCCCTGTTTTATTACAGTGGGGCAAAAATGATCCTAGGGTTAGTCAGGAAGAAACTCAACTTATTTATAAAAACATAGGCAGTATAAAAAAATTGGTCGTATACGAAAACAGTGCGCATGAATCTCTTTGCAAAAAAGAGACTGTGAAATGGACCGGTGAAATAACTGCATTCTTACAATAATGAATCCTTCAAAAATATCAATTCAGGATTATTCCTATCATTTGCCAGAGGAGAAAATCGCACTTCACCCTCTTTCACAAAGGGATGCCTCAAAACTACTTGTTTATAAAAAAGGGGTAATAGAAGAAAATGTATTTGCAAATATCACATCGTTATTACCAGAGCATAGCTTACTCGTATTTAATAATACAAGAGTAATAAATGCAAGAATAAGATTTAAAAAAACCACAGGAGCTAATATTGAGATCTTTTGCCTAGAACCGCAGGGAAATATTACAGAATATAGTACAGTAATGTCTTCAACAGGATCGTCGCAATGGAAATGCCTTGTAGGAGGTGCTGCCAAATGGAAAGATGAAGTACTGGAAAAAAATATAAACATCAATGAAGAGAATGTTCTGTTAAAGGCTATCATGCTGGATAAGTTATCAGACGCCTACAGTATACAACTCTCATGGACCCCTGCAAATTTTAGCTTCGCTGCAGTAATAGAAGCTGCCGGCGAAACGCCTCTTCCTCCTTATATTAAACGAATTACGGAAGAAGAAGATACAAGTCGCTACCAAACCATTTTTGCAGAGGAGGATGGTTCGGTAGCAGCTCCTACTGCAGGCCTGCATTTTACTGAAAATATTTTTGAACAATTGCAGAAAAAAAACATTGATAAAACATTTGTAACCTTACATGTTGGCGCCGGCACTTTTAAACCGGTAAAAGCTGCAACAATGCTGGACCACGAGATGCATGCAGAATATATTGATGTAAATAAAGAAAGTATTATTGAGTTGAAAAATAAATTAGGCAAAATTGCAGCAGTGGGCACCACCTCTTTAAGAACAATAGAATCGCTGTACTGGTTGGGAGTAAAAGCGTATTTAAATCCGGAAGAAAAAAAGCTTGTATTAAATCAATGGGATGTTTATAACGATCCTCTTGTAAATGCAAATGTAAAAACAGCCGATGCACTTGATGCAATACTTGTTTGGATGAAATTAAATAATACAAATAATATATTTACACAAACGCAGTTGCTTATTGCTCCCGGCTATCGTTTTAGAATAGCGAATATTTTAATTACTAATTTTCATCAGCCACAATCTACTTTACTATTATTGGTGGCTGCTGCTATAGGAGATGACTGGAAAAAAATGTACGACTATGCTTTAAAAAATGATTTCCGATTTTTAAGCTATGGAGATGGGAATTTAATTTTTGATCTTTAATTGATACATAATTTAATAAATGATCAGGGCTGAATTGTTACTACAGTTCCCACAGGAATGTATTCAAACAATTCTTTCATTTCAGAATATTTTACAGAAACACAACCATCTGTCCAATTGTAAAAATTATCTACAGTCCATTCCTCCTCTGGCCTTGTAGCGTGAATTGCTATACCATCGCCAATACGGGCCGTTTTGGGAATGACGCCTTTTAGTTTTCTTTCATTAAATCTACGGTAACTTTCATCGTTCGGATAATCCAATAATAATTCGGGGCCCCATTTAGGATGTATTTTTTTTAACACCACTTTAAAACTTCCAGTTGGTGTGCGTTTATCTCCTTCCCTCATTTTATCGCTCAGGTCTCTGCTACCAAAAACTATCGGATAGGTAGCATACCAACCTTCATCATCATATACTTTTAATTCATAATCGCTTTTGTCTACAATAATATAATAAGGATTATTCGGAAACATCCGAAAGTGTTTAGCAGTTGATTTTTTAGATTTTCCAGAAGAAGCAACCTTGGCAGGTGCAAACGCCATTAATAGAAGCAGAGAACAAAAAATATTGGAACTGATAAAAAAACGTTGCTTCATTTTTAATTATTATTTTTTCTTTTATTGACAAACGTTATGCCATATTCATTTATTTTAAAACTGTCGACAACATTAACAAAGTATATAGAATCAGTTCTCTCTGTAACCAACTAAAGTTATAAATGGAGCAATTTTTTTTCCAAATATTCTTATAGCTAGGTTTAAAATAGTATTCAAATATTTTTTCATGCCATCGGCACTTGAATTATAAAATCCATTTTTTATACTAAGCGAAAACCCATTTTTTTTATACATTACTCTATATAGCTCTATTGAAAGTATCCGTTCTGTCCAACTACCTGTTATTGGATTACACGTATTCAAATCTTGTTCATCGGGATTTAATAGTATTCCTTTGCCAATAAAATTTTGAACAGCTATAATTATATCCGGCTTATACAACCCTCTGGTAGCTTTAGCCAACAGCAATATATTATCCTTCGAGAGATGTGAAAAATTAGTTTCAATAATTTTTTGCCTGATAGTTAAAAATGCCTCGTGCTTTTCTGCACCTGCTAGTACAAAATCGCCTGGCTCACTTCCCTCTAGTTCATCTTTTATTTGCAGCTTCCTTAGTTGTTTTGTCTTAATAAAATTATCCGGATTCGATGCTGTTGTAAAAACAGTAACCATATCAGGATTTATTTGCTTGACAATTGAAAAATAATTATCCAGATTATAAATATGTTCAATAACATCGGTACCTGCAATAGCATCAACAGTCTGTTCGAGAAGAGACGCCTGAAGAAGTTTAATATCACCCGTAATAAATTCATCCACAAGAATATTCAACTCATTGGCTAAAAGCTTAGATGCAAGAATAAAATCCGCGTCTATATCACAAATACATACTTTTTTAAATCCGCAAAATTTTGCAAAAATTCCCAACATTCCATTTCCTGCACCGTAATCTACAAGGCAGATTTCCTCGGCACCCTTTTCAGACTGTTTTAAAACATTTTCTAATACATGTGCATAAATACACAGGTAATAATTACGGTGAGTGATTAAATGAGTAAGATATCTTTTACTATAATCACTCATTAATAATTCGCCTGAATTAATTTCTAAAAGTTTAGAAGCAAAAACAGAGATATTATTTTTAAAAACAGCAGGTGATTGTTGCATAGCTGCAAAATAGGCAGAATACAATAAAAAACCTCCGTCAGCATTGAAATTGATTCTTTGCTGACGAAGGTTTTTAGAAAAAGAGATTGTTAATATTACCAATTACTAAACCTGAAACCTACGTTATAAGGCCTCATATCTAATGTGTTTTCATACATTGACTTAGGACTATAGCTTCCATATAAGCGTACTGGACCAAGCCCCAGTTCTGCTACATAAGAAAGTTTAAATCTTTCGAGGTCATACTCTCCTTTATTTTTTTCTTTTCCTCGCTGATCACTTTTTTGTTTGTTTCGCTGGCTGTACAAGTAACCTGCACTAGCCCCAAAGCTTACACTTATTCCTTTATTAGAAGAATGGGGATGGCTTGCAAAGTTTATCATTAAAGGCACGGTAAGATAGTCTGCAGCTAATTTATTTTTGTTAAAAGCTATTGAATCCCTGAATATAAAAGCATTACTAGTTTGTAGGCCTGCTGTATAAGGAATGAACCCGTTTTCTTTATAACTAACAGAAGATTTATAACGATAATTATTTAGCTCCATCCCCAAACCGTATTTTAAATTCACATAATTTTTTACTATGCTAAGTCGTTGCATAAAAAACCACAGATTTAGATTAATACTTTTACCAGTTCGAAGTTTAAAATCGCCTCTATTTAATGCAGGACTGCCAGGTTTATTTACAAGGTAAGACCCTGTTGATGCATAATTGGTTTGATCATCATAATTAGAAAAGCCAATATCTACTATCCACCAATTAGTGCTTACTTTTGAGTTCCGTTTTTTTTCGTGATTCTGCCTACCCATGCTAGTATTTGCTTCCCCCTCTTGGCCCGAACTATTATTACTGCCTCTTTTTATGATAAGAATATTACCTATTCGAATCGTATCATTCTTAGCAAGGATTTTTGTAGAATCAACAACAATCGTACTGTCTGTTTGTGCACTACTGCTAAAGCCAATCAATACAATGGCCATTAAAAGGTTAAACTTTTTCATGATATACTTTTTATGTTACGAGATTATTTTACTGCAAATTCAAACCCTGCAATTTTAAGGCTGCTACCTGTTTTAATATTGGTGGTTCGGGCTACGGTTCTTTTCAGCTTCTTAAAAAATACGCCTGCTTTTGATTGGGATACCGTTGCTTCATCCATAAATAAAATATGATTGTCATTTATTTCTTCATTATTATTCATTGCAGTCGTTATGGCAAAACTGTTTTGCAATGGCTTTATTTCAACATCTAAAATCTCTTTTCTAATTGGAGGTTTTTGAATATTTGCCAGAGCTGTTATATTAGCATTTACGTCAACAAATTCGGACCTCCTGATGTTTATTTTTTCAGAATTAGTAGCAAGCGCATTCAATGGTTGATTTACTTCCTGTTCTCCTCCCAACCGTTGTTTTTGTTCAATGCCATTTTTATTTTTAGTGAGACCCATTTCATTTTTTTGTTCCTTTACTTTTGTTCTGACATTTTTAAACGCTTCTTCCACTTTTGTATTTTCAGCCAAACTATTATCGACAACTACTGATTTTTGCAATGGCAAAGAATCAGGCACACTATTGTTGGTATGATTATCTTCTGGTGCAATACTTGATTGCTGATGAGTAATAATTTTCGATTCATTTTTTGAAATACCCTGCGGAATTTTTCCTTGATTTTTAATAAACGAAATTCCTACATAAAAACCTGCTGCAATCAAAGCTGCTGCGACGACCCATTTCGCAAACCTTCCTACAATTATTTTTCCTCCCTCCGATCTGTACAAAGTAGTTTTGTCAGGGAAAATAATATGTTCAGTAATGTCCAGTTTTGTTTTTTGTAATAAATCCCAACTTTCCTTTGCTGTATTATCAGATTCGATTTGCTGTAATAATAGCATTTTATTGTTTTCATCAAGTTCTGCATCCAGATGAAGTAACATCGATTCTTCTAAATTTCCGAAGGCTGCAAACCTGTACAAATTATTTTTGTCAAAAACAATATCTTCTTCAACAGGTAATACCATTTCCTGCAGTACAGCCAATTCTTCTTTCAGGTAAGGATATTCTTGAATGAACCTCTCTACAAAAAGCATTTCTGCTATTGACAATTCATTGTCAACATACATCAGAAAAATCGATTCGTAATTATTGAGGTTTATATTCATTGTTTTTCAACTTGAAAAATGCATTTGTTATCTATTTCCCGATTTTTTTTAAATCACATTCTCCATCTTCACGAGATACGCTTTCAACTGTAACCTTGCCCTGTGTAGGTAAACTTTTACTTGACTTTCATTCAACCCTGTTATTTCGCCAATTTCAGCATAAGAATAACCTTCGTAGTCTTTTAACATTACTAAGCTTCTTTGTGTTTCATTAAGTTTAATAAGTGCTTCATCTAAAATACGTTTTGCATTTTGTTGAATATATCCCGATCCCATTGCCATCTCCTCAAATTCATTTTTTAGACTAATGCGTTTTTGTTTTCTTATAAAATCTATCATTTGATGATAGGCAATTGTAAACAAATAACTTTTTACCTTATCTGACTGAACCTGTTCCCTGGTAATCCATAATTTTTCAAATGCACCCTGAACCACATCTTTGGCATCTTCTTCATGACGTAAATTCTTCAGAATAAAACGATAAACGTTATCTGCATAAAGATTCACACATTCATTGTATTCTCGCTCAGTCATAAAAAATTGTAAGGCAAAAAATATAAGATACAGTTGTTTCTATAATTATACGAATCAATTGTAAGAAAAGTTACAGTAAGAATAAATAATTATGCCTTGTATCGCAAAATTCCTTCAGTAATAGTATTTAAAGGGGCTGCTGAAGGGGCGGGTCTAGAAATTTTACAGCATTTTACAGGAGATTTTTTAATCGTATGGCCCTGAGGTTGCTCTGCAGCAATAATTACTCCCGTTGAAATAACGATTAAAATGTAAAAAAACAGTATTTCTTTTTTAAGTTGCATTTAGTTTTTTAGAAGTGATACGAAAATACTTTTAAAATGTTACAGCCACTGCAACTGTATGTTAAAAAATATTAACATTTATAAGACGATTATTTCAAAAAAAACAGTCGATGGCTGTTCAAAATATTTTATCTAGGTCAAAACAATCTTATGTAGCCGATTTTCATTTATTAAATTTGCAGATATTTTAAGCCTACATAACCATCAACTATATGAATAAAAAATTTTCAATACGTATTGGAGCTGAGGTAGAAGAGATAAAATCAGCAGGCCTTTTTAAGAACGAACGCATTATCAGCAGTGAGCAGGGTGCAGAAATTATCGTAAATGGTACTACTGTTCTTAATTTTTGTGCCAATAATTACCTTGGCCTTTCTTCTCACCCGAAAGTGCTGGAAGCAGCTAAAAAATATATTGACCTGCGGGGTTATGGGCTTAGTAGTGTTCGTTTTATATGTGGCACTCAGGATATACACAAAGAGCTGGAGAAAAAACTGGCAGAATTTCTGGGAACAGAAGACACCATATTATATGCAGCCGCATTTGATGCAAATGCTGGTGTATTTGAGCCATTGTTTAATGAAGAGGATGCGATTATTAGTGATGCATTAAATCACGCTTCCATTATAGATGGCGTAAGATTATGCAAAGCGCAACGATATCGTTATGAACATAATAATATGCAAGATCTGGAAGCAAAATTGCAAGAAAGTGCCCATCTTCGAAACCGTATTATTGTAACAGATGGATCATTTAGTATGGATGGCACTATTGCACAACTAGATAAAATTTGCGACCTGGCCGATCAATACGATGCTATTGTAATGATTGATGAATGCCATAGCAGCGGATTTTTGGGTAAAACTGGTCGTGGAACTCATGAATACAGGAATGTAATGGGGCGCATTGACATTATTACCGGTACGCTTGGCAAAGCGCTGGGTGGTGCAAGCGGTGGTTTTACATCAGGCAAGAAAGAAATTATAGAAATGCTGCGTCAGCGCAGCAGGCCATATCTCTTTAGTAATACAGTAGCACCCAGTATTGTAGGAGCCTCGATTGCTGTGCTTGATATGCTTAGCAATACAACCGAACTAAGAGATCAACTTGAATACAACACAAAATATTTTAGAATCAAAATGACAGAAGCCGGTTTTGATATTAAACCAGGAGATCACCCAATTGTACCTATTATGCTTTATGATGCAGTAGTAGCACAAAACTTTGCAAGTAAATTATTGAATGAAGGTATTTATGTAATTGGCTTCTTTTTCCCAGTTGTAGCCAAGGGACAGGCCCGCATCAGAGTTCAATTAAGTGCAGCTCATACACAAAGACACCTAGACAAAGCAGTTGAAGCATTCACCAAAGTGGGTAAGGAACTAGGTGTAATTCAATAGGTTTTTGAAATTATATTCTAAAAGTGGCAATCCTTAGTAAAGATTGCCACTTTTATTTTCGAATAACCCTTAATATTATCCAGGCAATTCTTCCCGAATCGCTTCATCTAATAAAATCTCCTGTTCGGGAATCCATGTGGGCAATTGCTGAGGTAAAATCTTCCAGCCAATTTCGGCTTTTTCCATAAAAAACATAATACGATTCCCTCTCTCATCAATTGTATCTACGCTTAGTTTGCCCTGAAGTGTTGGATTAGACTTACGGAAATTAAATTCTTTCAGATAACCATCTACTTTAAACAAACGGGTGAATTGTATATTTTTTATAACCAGCATAATTTTTCTTAGAGTATTGCAAAAACTATACTACAAAACTGGTTTGTGGATATTTAACGAAATGATACAATATGGATAGATTCTTTGATACTGACAAGGGTATTTTCGGAATTACCAATTAAATCCTTGTCAGTATTGAGATGACAATTAGCCGGTAAGTTTAAGGAAAAATGGTAAAACGCTCAAAACATTGTCTTTCTAAAAATTCCCTGTCATCGGGATGAGCAATATTGATCAAAGCCCTTGCCCGCTGACGTAGGTTTTGGCCATACAAAAAGGCTGTCCCATATTCTGTAATAATATAATGCACATGGCCACGGGTTGTTACAACACCAGCTCCAGGCTTTAATGTTGGCACTATACGGGGCAACCCTTTACGGGTTCTGCTTGTAAGGGCAATAATGGGTTTGCCGCCTTCGCTTAAAGCTGCTCCTCTCATAAAATCCATCTGACCACCAATTCCACTAAAATGTTTAGTTCCAATACTATCTGCACATACTTGGCCAGTAACATCCACTTCTATTGCACTGTTAATGGCAACGACTTTTGGATTGCGGCGGATCACATGCGGATCATTTACATAATCGATATCAAGGAAAGCAAAAGCGGGATTGTTGTTTACATAATTGTATAACAATTGAGTGCCTATTGCAAAACCGGTCACTGTTTTAAAAGGATGAATTTTTTTTTGAGTATTGTTAATCACATCTTTTTCAAATAATTCTACAATCCCATCGCTACACATTTCAGTATGAACCCCCAGATTTTTATGGTTGTGCAAGCATTTAAAAACAGCATCGGGGATGGTGCCAATTCCCATTTGCAAGGTGCTGCCATCGTCTATCAACTCGGCCACATATTTCCCAATTTTATGCTCCTCCGGCCCTGCTTTAGCACCATAATCAATTTGTATCAGTTGCTCTTCATGATATACCATATGGGCAAATCGCCTTGTATGTATCAGTCCATCTCCATGGGTTCGGGGCATTTGAGGATTTACGAGTGCAATAATTTGTTTAGCGCAGTTAACGGCAGAACGGGCAATGTCTACAGATACTCCCAGTGAACAATAACCATGTTCATCTGGTGGCGAAACCTGAACAATGGCAACATCCAGCACCATTATTTGTTTTTTAAAAAGATCAGGGATATCGCTTAGAAAAATTGGAACAAAATCAGCTCTGCCAGCATTAATCGCTTCTCTGATTGGCTCGGAAACAAATAATGAATTAATATGAAAATGGCCAGCAAACTCAGGCCTATCAAGCAAAAAATCTCCCTGCACAGAAACACATACCAGTTCTACATTTTGAAACCTGTCCTTTTGTTTAGCCAATTCTGCCAATAGATAATGCGGTGTGCAGGCTCCTCCATGTACAAATACCCGCTGATTACTTTGAATAATAGACAATGCTTTATCGGGGGTTACATAGTTTACTTGTTGATACATACGTATAAATATTTATGAATACAAAATAAGGATAAACGCTTCATATTCATTGTGTGAAAATTACATACCCATACCTGATATTAGTCAGGAAAACATTCGGTAATTCCTCTATTTATTATAATTGTTGATCCGCTAAACTTTGTTCAAAATCTAAATTTATGCATATGTTTAGCTTTTCATTTTTAACTTTTTCCCCTATTTTACCGATATCAATTTAAAACAGATGGGTTTCTTTCACTTTTACTAGATAAAATTGACGATTTATTGAAATGATGATTAAATCAGTTGGACAAGTACCTTTAATCAACTCAATGAAATTTTCTCCAAATTAATTTTACCCAATAATCGTAATGAAAAGATCCCTGATCGCAGTCATACAGGGATATTTATTTAAAAATAGGTAAGTCTTATGCAAAAAGAATAGCGCAGGAAATACAACTACCAATTTTAAGTTACAGATTGTAACAACATCTACCATAAATATTAATATTCCTGTTGAAAATCTTACTCTACGCTCTACTGTAAAAGCAAGAGATGGCGATGTAGAAATCAATCAAAGCCATTTGGATCTTTATGAAGCCAATGACGATCGCCTGGCATTATTTTTTGATTATGGCGGTGGTTATTATTACAGCGGAAAATGGTTATTGCAATATAAAAATATTCCGCTTATTCGTCTTTCAGAAATGTATCTTACAAGGGCTGAAGCTAATTTCAGATTAAGCACTAACATTGGCGATACTCCTGCAAATGATATGTTAGCAATTAGAGACCGAGCAGGTCTTGCTGCTATACCTACAACCCTTAATAATATCACTAATGAAAGGCATCTGGAACTGGCACATGAAGGACAACGCATTCATGACGTAAAAAGATTACGTCAGTCTGTAGATGGTTTTGCATACGATGCCAATAAATTGGTATTGCCTATTCCTATTAGAGAAATTAATGCCGTTGGCCCAAGTATTCTGATTCAGAATCCAGGGTACTAAATAATTATATAAACGGCAAAAACAAAAGTCTGCAATTAACCAAAATTGCAGACTTTTGTTTTATATACATTCTTCATTACCATTATTAAATTTTTCATTTTGAAAAAACTTTTTGTAACATTATCGGTGTTGTTTACAGTAATGCTTAGTCAGGCTCAAGTTAAATCGCCTGAGACTTTTTTAGGTTATAAAATTGGAAGCAGGTACACCCCTTATTTTCAAGTTGTCAATTATTTTAAGCATGTTGCTCAAGCGATGCCTGAAATAGTGAAGCTGCAGCAATATGGCGAAACCAATGAACATCGTCCGCTTTATCTTTCCTTTATTTCTTCTGCTGAAAATATCAGCAATCTTGAAAATATTCGCTTAAACAATATGCGTTTAGCCAATCTTGCTAAAGACAAAATGGCCCCGACAGAAAATGGCCCCGCCATTGTTTGGTTAAGTTATAATGTTCATGGTAATGAAACTTCTTCTTCTGAAGCAGCCATGCTTACGATTTATGCATTAACAGATCCTCAAAATGTTACTTCAAAAGAATGGTTAAAAAACACCCTTGTTATTATCGACCCATGTTTAAACCCTGATGGTAGAGACAGGTATGTAAACTGGTTTAATGCTGTTGTGGGGAATGATTATAACCCATCCGTAAATGCCCGGGAGCACAGAGAACCTTGGCCAGGCGGAAGAAGTAATCATTACAATTTTGATTTAAACCGTGATTGGGCTTGGCAAACACAGGTTGAAACTCGTCAGCGTATTACACAATACCTTCAATGGATGCCGTATGTTCATGTAGATTTTCATGAGCAAGGTGTAAATCAGCCCTATTATTTTGCTCCGGCTGCACAACCCTATCATGAAACCATCAGTAGGTGGCAACGTGATTTTCAGGTAACGATTGGAAAAAATCATGCGGGCTATTTTGACAAAAACAACTGGCTTTATTTTACAAAAGAAATTTTTGATCTTTTTTATCCATCGTATGGTGATACTTACCCCATTTACAATGGTTCAATTGGAATGACATACGAGCAGGGTGGTGGCCCGGCAGGGGGCCTTGGTATAGAAACCGATGAGGGAGATACGTTAACCTTGTATGACCGTGCTTTTCATCATTATACAACGGGTATGAGCACTATTGAAGTGGCTTCACAAAATTCGGGCAAACTCATAAAAGAGTTCAGGCAATTTTTTAACGAAGCAAGTAAGGGCACTATTGGTAATTATAAAACCTACGTCATTAAAAACAACCCCAACGACGAGGGTAGAATAAATGCATTGTTGCAATTACTAGATAAAAACGGTATTCAATATGGCACTGCCTCCGGAACAGGTAAAGGATACAATTACCAAACAAAAAAAGAAGAAGTTTTTAATATTAACTCCAATGATATTGTGGTAAGTGCTGCCCAACCTAGAGCAGTAATGGTTAAAGTGTTATTTGAGCCTGAATCGAAATTAGTAGATTCTGCAACCTATGATATTACTGCATGGGCCCTGCCTTACGTGTATGGCTTGAATACCTTTGCTACCACACAACTAATAAGTGTTGGCGGCGGTAAACCGGTATCGGATTTTGTAAAAAATATCCCTACTGAAGTTTATGGGTATGTGATACGCTGGCAGGCAGTCTCTTCTGTAGCAGCTGTATCAAAACTACTGGGCAAAGGAATCAAGTTGCGTTTTGCAGAAGCTCCTTTTGAATCAGGTGGTGTAACTTTTGGAAGTGGCTCAGTGATCATTACTAAAAAAGGAAATGAAAAATTCGGAAAAACTTTTTGGAATATTGTAAGTGATGTTTGCAATGAACAAAATGTAAAACTAACCGCAGTCAACTCAGGTATGGTAGATCAAGGATTTGATTTTGGGAGTTCTTCTGTACATCCAATGAAAGCCCCAAAGGTTGCACTACTTACAGGCGAAAGCGTAAATGCAAATGCAGCGGGAGAAATATGGCACTTCTTTGAACAGGAGCTTAAATACAAAATCACCTTGGTTAATGCACTTGATTTTGGCCGTACAAACTGGAATGATATTGACGTGGTCATTATGCCCGATGGCAGGTATAGTTTTTTAAACGATAAAGAAAATGCCAAACAATTTGAGCAATGGATTAACAATGGTGGCAGGGTTGTAGGGTTGGAAAGTGCAGTTGCACAATTATCAAAACAGGAGTGGAGCACTTTAAAATCCAAAACCACCACCGACGAGGATTCTAATAATAAAAAAGATCCGTACGCTTCTTTATTAAATTTTTCGGATCGGGAAAGATCTGCAATTGCAGGAACAACCCCCGGTTCTATATTTAAAGTAGACGTAGACAATTCTCATCCACTGATGTTTGGTTATCCAAAATTTTATTATACTTTAAAAATGGATGATGCTGTTTATGAATTTATAAAAGAAGGTGGCTGGAATGTGGGCTCACTAAAAAAAGAAAATCAGATAGCAGGTTTTGTGGGCTACAAATTAAACCCGAAATTAAAGGATGGTTTATTATTTGCGGTGCAAGAATTGGGAGGTGGCTCTGTTAGTTATATCACAGATAATATCATGTTTCGGAATTTTTGGGAAAATGGTAAGCTTATGCTGTGTAATGCTGTATTTATGGTGGGGCAATAATCATTTAAATTTATACAAACCCGAAAGCCCGCAATTGCGGGCTTTTTTTACTAAATTTATTGTATATCAATTTCTTTCCACCATAGGCTGAATCATTTTCATTAAATATCTTTACACATTAATTTATCGTGAGCGTGATATCAATTAAACGAAGCAAAATCATTATAAACTAAAATGCTTCTCAATTATAAAAAATGTCTGAAACATCCGAAACATTCATAGCAAAAAGTACGATAAAGGCTGCCGACCTAGATCATAGGCGTAAAATCAATTTTAATATAGGCAGATACAATGCTGCGGTACCTCAGGGAAAAGAACAATTCAATGACATTAATCTTGCCAGAGAAAGAGCAAAAAATATTAAATGGCGCGCTATAGAAACGCTGGATCAGCAACTGGAAGAATTTGAAAAAGTATTTACAAGCCGGGGAGGAAAAGTTGTATGGGCAGAAAATGCATCACATGCTATTGAGGAGATCGTAAAAATTTGCAAGGCCAAAAACTGTAAAATGCTCGTAAAAAGCAAGAGTATGGTTACGGAGGAAATTCACCTGAATAAGGCAATGGAAGAAAATGGCATTGAAAGCATTGAAACAGATTTGGGAGAATATATTCAACAGTTGGATGAAGAAGCGCCTTATCATATTGTTACACCGGCTATGCATAAAAGCAAGGAAGATGTGGCAAACCTTTTTGCACGAAAACTTGGTACAGATCCTAAACTAACCCCTACCGAACTGACACTGGTTGCAAGAAATATTTTAAGAGAAAAATATGTACAAGCAGAAGTGGGAGTTACCGGAGCTAATTTTATTATCAGCGATATTGGAGGAGTTGCAGTAACAGAAAATGAAGGTAATGCAAGGCTAAGTTGCGCTTTCCCTAAAACACATATTGTTGTAGTTGGTATTGAAAAGATTATTCCTTCCCTTACTGACCTTGCGCTCTTTTGGCCACTACTCAGCACTTTTGGTACGGGACAAAAAATAACCTCTTACAACAGTATTATCAGCGGACCAAGACAGCCTAATGAAAAAGATGGGCCAGAAGAAATGATTGTGATATTGCTTGACAACGGACGTACTAATATTTTGGAGAACCCGGTGCAAAGAGAAAGCCTTTACTGCATTCGTTGCGGGGCCTGCTTAAATGCATGCCCAATTTATAAAAACATTGGTGGCCATGCTTATGGAGCAACCTATAGTGGGCCTATTGGCAGTGTTATCACCCCGAACCTTCAGGGAATGGAGAATTTTAAACACTTAAGTTTTGCATCCTCTTTATGTGGCAATTGCACGGCAGTTTGTGCCGTTAAAATTAACCTGCATGAGTTATTACTCGATAACAGGAAAGAGTCTGTTGAGGAAGGTTTTACTTCCTTTGCTGAACGAGCAGCCTGGAAAATCTGGAAAATCGCAAGTCTTAATAGAAGTATGATGAATCTTGGAAACGGGGCAATAAAAAATAAAGTAGTTAATGGCTTGTTTACAGAATGGAAAAAAAATAGGGCTGATTTAAACTTTAGCCAAAAAACATTTAATCAAATGTGGAAGGAAAGATTGAAAAATAATAATCGCTAAAACTGCACAGGATATTCTGAATTTTAATTGAATCATGATTCTCATCTATTCCCATACCATCAGTACACGCCTGCAATATATTTGCAAATTTATCTTAGAAGAACAATTGGGTTTAGAATTCAGTTTTACCATAGATTCTGAGAGTTTTAAAAAACATGATGGTCCTAAAATCAATTATAGTGACCTTGAAATTGAAGGAGATATATTTATCATAAAGAATCATTCCCTTCTCTTTGAAAAAAACATAAAAGAGCAAAATATAGCATGCTTTGAGCTAAATGATTACAAAGCTTTTTTTAAAACAGCAAACAGCAATTTTCCATTTGATATTTTTGCAGCCAGCTTTTATCTTTTAAGCCGTTATGAAGAATACTTGCCGCACGAAAAAGATATGTATGGCAGGTATGCACATGAAAACTCATTAGCGTTTAAGGAAGATTTTTTACGGCTGCCGCTCATCAATATCTGGATAAGTAATTTTTCAGCATCATTAAAAAATAAATTTACAGCGCTAAATCCTCAGCATTTAAATTTTAAGTATACACCTACTTACGATATTGATATTGCATGGTCTTATAAAAGCAAAGGGATTTTAAGAAATATTGGAGGGTTTATAAAATCGCCCTCTGCATTACGTTTAGCCGTTTTGTCCGGAATTAAAAAAGACCCATTTGATTGTTATGAATTTTTGAGATCCTTGCACAAAGAATATCAAATGGAGCCTGTTTATTTTTTCTTGGTTGCAAGCTCACGAAGCAATTATGATAAAAACATTTCTCCCTACAACCATAATATGTGGAGGCTATTGAAAAGACATGCAATGATTTATTCGGTTGGCCTTCACCCTTCCTGGAGAAGCAATGAAAAAGAAGGGCTTTTAAAAAAAGAAAAAAGAATATTAGAAACTGCAGGCAATATACAAATAACCCAATCTCGTCAACATTATATAAAATTCTCCCTGCCACAAACATTTGAGTCATTAATTCAAGTAGGCATAACAGATGACTATAGTATGGGCTATGGTAGTATTAATGGATTCAGGGCGTCTGTGGCATCTTCTTTTATTTGGTATAACCTTTCCGCCGAAAAAGCCAGTACCCTTCGTATACATCCTTTTTGCTTTATGGATGCAAATAGTTTTTACGAACAAAAACAAAATGCAGCTGAGTCTTTTTCTGAATTAATGTATTATTATGAAATCTGTAAAAAAGTTAAGGGAAATTTTATCAGCATCTTTCATAACAATTTTTTAGGAACAGATAAGCTATATGCAGGATGGAGAGAAATGTATGTAAAATTTATATCTCAGCTTCGGCAATGATTTTAGTATCGCTTTTATTGCTGAGGTTTACCAAGTAAACTCCTATTAGTGTAACGATTGCTCCCCACAATATATTAATCGTTAGCTTCTCACTTAAGACAAATGCAGCCACAAGCATTGCCACCAATGGATTGATATAAGCATATAAAGATGAGATGGCGATTGGCAATATTTTCATTGAATATATAAAAGCAATAAAAGCTATTATTGAGCCAAATACAACGAGGTATAAAACAGCCAACCAGCTTGTTAACGATATTGAATTCAATGAAACCGTTTGCCCTGTAGCATTTGCCATTATAAACAGAATTACAGAACTCACCAACATCTGCCAACCTGTGCCATAATATGGATTAATATCAGCTTGATTTCTGGAAATAAAAATTGTACCTATACTCCAGCAAAGCATTGCAAATACAGATAAAGCAATACCACCGATAAATTCTGCAGTCAAAATATCAAAAGCACTGTCATAAAAAACTATCCCTACGCCTGTCAGTCCTAGAAAAAGACCAATAAAAGTGAGGGTATTCATTTTTTTGGTTTTAAAAATCAATCTTTCAATTAATACAACACTTAATGGATATAAAGCACCGATCAGGGCACTAAGTCCGGTAGGAATATATTTCAAACTCCATGTACTTAACCCATTGGCAAATACAAACATGAGAATAGACATCACCAAAATCCATTTGAATTGTTTGGTGGTGGGCAGCGGCATTTTTTTGTATCCCATAAAAAACAATACAAAACATAAGCCTCCAAACAATTGCCTTATACTGGCCATTTGCAATGCCGGAAATTCTTTTACACCAATTTTACTGGCCACCCAGGTTGTACCCCATACGATGCAGGTTATTGCAAGAGCAATATATCCTTTACCTATCCCGTTTATTTTATTAACTGACCGCATTGGAGTTTTTGTAACATTAATGTTTAAAATGTCTCATTCCCGTAATTACCATTGCCAGATTGTTTTGTTTACAATAATCAATAGAATCTGCATCACGAATTGAACCGCCCGGCTGTATGAATGATGTAATACCCGCAGCATGCGCTATTTTAACACAATCATCAAAAGGAAAAAATGCATCGCTAGCCAATACAGCACCGGTAAGATTAAAATTAAATTGATTTGATTTTTCAATGGCCTGTCGCAACGAGTCGATACGGCTGGTTTGGCCGCAACCTTTTCCTACTAATTGCTTGTTTTTTATTAATGCAATTGCATTACTTTTTAAATGTTTACATATAATATTTGCAAAAGCAAGGTCAGATCTTTCTGCTGCGGTACTCTCTCGTCCTCCAGCTTCTTTCCATTCTGTAAAATTACCTTCGTCATTTTGTTGCAGCAAAATACCATTAAGCAATGATTTGTATTGTATAACCGGCAACGGAGTTTCCTTTAACTGCAAAACGATTCTGTTCTTTTTAGATTTTAATACCTGCAAAGCCTCTTCATTAAAAGAAGGTGCAATCAATACTTCAAAAAATATTTCATTGATAGCAGATGCTGTTGCCAAATCTATTTCGCCGTTACAAACCAACACTCCACCGAATGCACTTTCAGGATCGCCTGCAAGCGCTGCATCCCATGCCCCTTTTACACTGTCAGCCTGTGCCACACCACAAACATTGGTATGTTTGATAATTCCAAAAGTAGTATCAGTAAATTCTTTTATCAGGTGAACAGCAGCGTCTACATCTACCAGATTATTGTAAGACAATTCTTTTCCGTTTAGCTGATTAAAAATGTCTTCGAGATTGCCAAAAAAAGTTGCCGACTGATGTGGATTTTCACCATAACGTAATGTTTTCTTTTCCTTATTAAATGGCGTTTCAACTGCTAACTCATTAAAATAAGAAGAGATTGCAGTATCATAAGCAGTACAAACATCGAAAGCCTTAATGGCAAACATACGGCGTTGCTCCAATGAAGTTTCCCCATTTTGAGATGCTAATATATCAACCAATAATTGGTAATCCTTTTTTGCGGCCACAACAACTACATCACGATGATTCTTTGCTGCAGCCCTAATCATAGATGGACCACCAATATCTATTTTTTCGATGATCAGATTTTCATCGGTAGTGTTTTTTACGGTCTCTTCAAAAGGATATAAATCAACAATCACCAAGTCCATTTCTGGAATTTGGTATTGCTTCATTTCTGCTACATGAGTTTCGTCATTTCTTTTTCCAAGAATTCCACCAAATACAGAAGGATGTAATGTTTTTACCCTACCCCCTAAAATGGAAGGGTAACTGGTTAACGATTCAACAGGCACACATGTTACTCCTAGCTTTTCAATAAAATCCTGAGTTCCTCCGGTACTATAAATGGTTACGCCATTATTTTGTAATTGGCTTACAATTTTTTCCAGTCCGTCCTTATAAAAAACGGAGATTAATGCAGATTGAATTTTTTTATTCATTTTGTGATTTGTTGTTGTTTAATATCCATGGTTAATAGGCCATGGTCCAAAGCGGTACACCCGATTCTAAAAAGGGAACAGTTTTATAAGCTAAATACAAGATTCATAGGAGACTTTAAAATTAAATAAAAGTCTTAGAGCCTGTAACACCCAAACTATTTCAGTTCTAAAATAAAAGCACCCTCTTCGGCCACTGAATGGTAGCGCAAATGTAATTCTTCGCAGTCTTTTTTCCATTTTTCAATTTTCCACAAACTATTAGACGCATCAAATACAATTATGGCAGGTTTAACAACAGTTATCATTTCGTTTAGATTTACCGAGGCATTTCTGCTGATCAACAATAGGTCGATAGAAATGGCACTATCAGAAGTTTCAAAACCCCCTGTACTATCAATCAATATTATTTTTTTATCATAGAATTGCCAATAAAAGCTATTATTCTTTAATGCAGGTAACTGATTGGCTATTTCTGTTAGTTGCATTGCTATCCTTGCCGGTTTTAGGTAAAAATTTTGTAGCAAACCATTTTGTTTAAGCACAGTATCCCCCACAAAAACATATTTATTGTTTACTATAAAATCTATCGCCCTGTGTTTGGTTACATTATAAACTACCATTTTTCTCTGCTGATAAAGTTGAATACGGGCATACGTATGAAAAGCAACAAAGCCGGCTAAACTAAGAATAGCAGCCTTTAGCATTTGTTTGTTTTTACTTAAAAAATAACCGCAGATAAAAACTACCAACCCGTACAATAACCATGTAGTAAAAATATTGGCATAAATATTATCTATTACAGACCAGGAGAAATTGCTGAAAAATAAAATTATTGTGTTCATCACACGAATAAGCCAAGTAAGGATTATGCCTACATAATTTGCTAAAGGAACTATTACTGCTATTACTATCAGTAATATCTCTCCAAAAAGTATAACTGTAGAAAGTGGAATCACCAGTAAATTGGTAAATAAAAACATATTAGGAAACTGATGAAAATAATAAATGCAGATGGGAAAAGCAGCTATTTGTGCAGCGATGGTAACTGACATCATTTGCCATATTTTTTGCAGCCATGTATTTTTAATATAAACAGAACGATAAATTGGTTGTTGCAAGGCAACAATACCAATTACTGCAAGATAGCTAAGCTGAAATCCTACATCCCATAGAAAATAAGGGTTGTAGCATAATAAAATAAAAGCGGAAGCCGACAGTGAATTATATACAGAAGATTGTTTGAAATAATATTTTCCTGTCACGATTACTGTAAACATTACAGCACTTCGTAAAACTGACGCTGCACCACCTGTGAGTAAAGAAAACAACCATAAAAAACTGATTAGTAAAATAACTTTTACATGTCTGGATTTTTTAATCAATGGCAAGCGATTAAGTATCCATAATAACACGGCATAAATCAGTCCAAGATGGAGACCGGAAATAGCAATTATATGTACCACGCCTGTATTGCTATATGCCTGAACGATATCTTTATCTAGATCTTCTTTATATCCAATCAGCAATGCTTCTGCAATACCAAGTTCCTTTTGACTATTTCCAATGTATTGCTGTAATACTGCTAAAACATGTTCTCTGGTTTTAAATAAAAAAGAACTGAAAATATTGGTTGCAATTTCTTTCGTAGGCTCCCAATCTCGGGGCTGAAGAAATAGTTGATGATAAATTTGCTGAAATGCCGCATAACGTTCATAGTTAAATGCACCAGGATTACCTGAATTTTTTATTGGCTGAAGCGTTTTTTTAATCAGTATAATTTGTCCGTATTGCAAGGCTGGAGGGATACTGTCTTTAGAAAAATACAATAACAGTTTTCCTGTTGCGGCATGTTGTTGCTTGTTATTTATAACTGCCAGTACAATTGCATCTGCTTTATAGGATTTGTTTTTTTCTACGAGCGGTTCGTTGATCTTTACAAGCAATACAGCACTATCCCTATAAAAATTTCCATACCAGGATGATAGGCGCCTGCTATCTTTTTGCCAGGTAAGCAGTGAGGCCATACCTACCAGCAGCAAAGAGAATATAACCCCATGAAATTTTCTTAAATAATACATGCCGGCTGTTGTAAAAAAATGAACCAGCAAAAATGCCAAACCAAAACAAAGAATAAAAAAAAGAATAAAAGTGAGATTGAATTGCAGGTACCATTGTAAAACAATTCCAATAACCAATGGAATCAATAGCCTGATAATCGGTGCAGTTTTCCAAAAAGGTATATGAAAGGACGGACGCATTCTCTAATTTAAAAAATGCCTTTGGCAAATGCAAGTATTTTCTTCTAAAATACTATGCCCAGCAGATTGTAAAAAGATTTTTCATCCAGTTCTTTTACCTTCCCCGGCTGCAAGTCGTTTAATCGTATATCACTAATAGAAAGCCTGACCAGTCTCTGACAACGATGCCTGGCAGCCAATACCATTTTCCTAACCTGCCTGTATTTTCCTTCTGTAAGTGTAATTAGTAACCATGTGTGCGAATAAATTTCCCTGTGGTCTGCAGCGAAAGGATATAATTCAGTTGGATTTTTTATAATCTCGATGGCCGTTGGTTTTGCAATATAAGTTTCTCCTTCTTTTATTTTAATCGGAATACCCTCTTTGAGTTTTTTAAAAGTTTCCGGCGTTATTTCATTTTGAACCATTACGAGATAAGTTCGCAAATGAGGCTTTGAATCAAGAAATAATAAGCGGGTTACTCTTTTGTCTGTAGTTAAAAGCAATAAGCCTTCGGAGTCTTTATCCAGTCTGCCAATGGCATGTGTTCCTTTGGGAAATTCAAAATCAAGATCGCCCAGCAGCCCAACAATGTGGGTGCTCACAAACTGCGAGACCATGTTGGTGGGTTTGTTGATAATGAAATAACGATGCATAATAGGAACTACAAAAACCCGAACACTTTAAGTAACACAACTGATTTGTTACAGCTTTGTGTAACGAGGCTTTTGCAGTTTAAATAATTTTTTATTTACTCAAATGCATACTTCTTTCCTTATACAACTGGCGGAAATAAGGATCCCTTAAATCTTTAATGAAACGAATAGCTTCACCGGTACTTTTCATTTCGGGGCCTAGTTCTTTATTTACTCCGGGAAATTTATTGAAAGAAAAAACGGGCTCTTTAATTGCAAAACCAGTCATCTTTTTTTCAAAGGTAAAATCCTTTAACTTGAATTCGCCGACCATAATTTTAGTAGCTACATTCAGATAAGGTATTTGATAAGCTTTGGCAATAAAAGGAGTTGTGCGGCTGGCTCTTGGATTGGCTTCAATTACAAAAACATTGCCATCTTTAATTGCAAATTGAACATTGATAAGCCCTTTGATTGATAGGGCCCTAGCAATTTTTTCTGCATACTCTTCCATTGTATGAACGATTAATGGAGAAAGATTAAACTGAGGCAATACTGCATTACTATCACCACTATGAATTCCTGCAGGTTCTATATGTTCCATCACGCCCATCACATGAAAATCATCCCCATCAAAAATGGCATCTATCTCTGCTTCCTGGCAACGATCCAGAAAATGATCAATTAAAATTTTATTACCAGGTAAATGTTTGATTAAACTTAAAATGCCTTTTTCCAGTTCCTCATCGTTCAATACAATTCTCATGCGTTGTCCGCCAATTACATAGCTGGGGCGAATCAAAACGGGATATCCAACTTCTTTGGCTGCTTCTATTGCTTCATCTGTATTATAAGCAGTTGCATATTTTGGATAAGGAATTCCCAATTCTTTTAATAAATCACTAAAGCGTCCACGATCCTCAGCTATATCCATATTATCGAAACTGGTACCAATTAATTTAACACCTTTTTCGTGCAGCATTTTGGCAAGTTTTAAAGCAGTTTGGCCACCAAGCTGCACAATAACACCTTCAGGTTTTTCATGTTCTATAATTTCCCAAAGATGTTCCCAGAAAACAGGTTCAAAATATAATTTGTCTGCAATATCAAAATCGGTACTAACTGTTTCAGGATTACAATTAACCATGATGGCTTCGTAACCCATTTCTTTTACGGCTAGTAAGCCATGAACACAACAGTAATCAAACTCAATACCCTGACCTATCCTGTTGGGACCACTACCCAAAACAATAATCTTCTTTTTATCTGAAACAATAGATTCGTTGGAAAGTAATTTATTCCCTTCCGATTTATTTTCGAAAGTAGAGTAGAAGTATGGTGTTTTAGCTTCAAATTCAGCACTACAGGTGTCTACCATTTTAAACACACGGGTTAATCCCATGGCTTTGCGGCGTTCATAAATTTTATTGGCATCTTCTTCTTGCATAATGCGAACGATTTGCTCGTCACTAAAACCTAGCATTTTAGCATCTGTCAAAAGTTCATCAGGCAATGAATCCAAACTGTATTTAGCAATCTGTTTTTCGCAATCACATATTTTCTGAATCTGATAAATGAACCAACGATCAATTAAAGTGCTTTCACAAATACGCTTTACACTTGCACCCGCCATCAATGCATCTTTAATACGAAATATTCTATCCCATTTTGGAATCTTAATATATTCAATAAGTTCATCAGCATGCATCAGGCTTTTGCCATAATATCCCAGTCCTACTGCTTCATTCTCCAAACTCTGACAGGCTTTTTGAACCGCCTCAGCAAAACTGCGACCGATGCCCATTACCTCTCCCACACTTTTCATTTGAAAACCGAGGGTATCATCAGCGCCTTTAAATTTATCGAAATTCCAACGGGGAATTTTAACGATTACATAATCTAAAGCTGGTTCAAAATAAGCAGAAGTAGATTGGGTAATCTGATTTTTTAATTCATCCAAATTATAACCAATCGCCAGTTTGGCTGCAATTTTTGCAATAGGATAACCAGTGGCTTTACTTGCCAATGCGGACGAACGACTTACCCTTGGATTAATTTCTACCACAACGATCTCCTCTGTTTGAGGGTTCATGGCAAATTGCACATTACAGCCACCGGCAAAATTTCCAAGATTACGCATCATGTCAATGGCAGTGTTACGCATCAGTTGAAATGCTGTATCACTTAAAGTCATTGCCGGTGCCACTGTAATACTATCACCGGTGTGCACCCCCATTGGATCAAAATTTTCTACCGTACATATGATCACAACATTATCATTGTTATCCCTTAAAAGCTCCAGTTCATATTCCTTCCACCCCAACACTGCTTTTTCAACCAACACTTCATGAATAGGGCTTGCGGTGAGGGCTCTGTTCAACGCCTCATCCAATTCTTCTTTTTTAAATACAATTCCACCGCCTGTTCCGCCAAGTGTAAATGATGGGCGGAGTACAAGAGGGAATCCTATATCCTGAGCGAACTCTTTGCCTTCCAGAAATGAATTAGCAATTCTTGCTTCACAAACAGGTATCCCCATTTCTATCATCCATAATCTAAATTTTTCCCTGTCTTCTGCTTTATCAATTGCTTTAATATCAACACCTATCAGTTCACATCCATATTTTTCCCATATACCAAGTTCATCCACATCCTTACAAAGATTAAGGGCAGTTTGCCCTCCCATCGTTGGCAATACGGCATCAATTTCATTTTCTTCTAATATTTGCTCAATACTTTCTACCGTAAGCGGCAACAAATAAACCTTGTCAGCCATCATTGGATCGGTCATGATAGTAGCAGGATTGCTATTGATAAGAATCACTTTTATTCCCTCTTCCCTTAAACTACGGGCAGCTTGTGTACCACTATAATCAAATTCACAGGCCTGACCAATAATAATGGGACCTGAACCAATAATTAATACCGACTGGATGGAATTGTTCTTAGGCATGATGTATAAAGCCGTTTTTGGAGCAGCGTGCAAAAGTACAGGTAAAAAAAATGCATCGCAAATTTTTGCAACGCATATCACCCAAATTGTTGTAAAATAATCTTACAAGAGATTTATACTGATATCATAATCCCCAACTTCATTAAAGATCATTTCGAAATATTCTCCATTATTATAATAGAAGATGGCTCTAAAAGGAAAATCTATCTGCTGAAGCCTTGTTATCATACTATTGGGTAGTGCCGAGGTTGTTTTGGTCATATATTGACCAGAAATAACTGCAAAACTTCCAATAGCTGGTATTATTGACACAGCACCAGTTCCTGCAGACTGCTGGGTGGTGGTAAAATTTATTGTACCTATCCCCCCTTTTTTTGAAAGCCTACCATCTATTCTATTAATACGGCTAGTTGTAGACATTACTACAAATGCTTTTTCATACAGGCCCACATATTTATCTTTTTTCCAAAATCCTGTTATTACAGAGTCCTTTCCACTGGCACTTTCATAATACATATCGCCGGCTCCTTCCATTTTGCCTTTTTTAAACATTCCTATATAATAATGGCCGTCTTTCCAGGTATACATTCCCTTACCCTCAGGATAACCATTTATAAAATCTCCTTCATATGTGTCGGCACCAACTGCCTTACCTTTACCTGAAGCCTTACCATTTTGGCATTCGCCTGCATAAGTTCCTTTAATTGTTTCCAATGCAACCTGACAATCCTGAGCAATGGAATTGTTAATTAAAAAACAAGAAATGAACAGGAGTGATAGTAACTGTTTCATGAGCGTGTAGTTTTGGATTAAATTTGAATATGATGGTTGGTTATTTTAAAATTAAAAATATGGATTATATAAGTTAATCAAAACTGAATGAGAAAAGATTTAACAGTTTTATATGGTTTTATAGCGCTATCACTGATTTCGGCAAATGTACAGGCCCAATATTTTGAAAAAAAAGACTACCCTCAGCAATATTTCCAATGGCCTGTAGGTGCAAAAATAGGTCTTGTAGCGAACTTTGGAGAACTTAGACCCAATCATTTTCATATGGGACTAGACTGTAGAACTGACCAGGTAGAAAACAAACCTGTTTATGCAGCAGCTAGTGGATATATAGCCAAAGTGAAAATAGAAGCATCGGGTTTTGGAAGGGCTATTTATGTCAATCACCCAAACGGATTAACGACCCTATATGCACACCTAAATGATTTTTATCCTGCATTGGAACAATACGTAAAAGAACAGCAGTATAAATTGAAAAAATGGAATGTTTTTTTAGATATCCCCTCCAATCTGTTTCCTCTAAACCAGGGAGATCTCATTGCATTTAGCGGAAATACGGGTGGCTCGCAGGGACCGCATCTTCATTTTGAAATAAGGAATACTAAAACGGATAAAGTATTAAATCCGTTATTAATGGGGTTCCCTATTGCCGACAATATTGCTCCCAATATAATTCGTTTAGCCGTTTACGATAGAACAGTAAGTACATATGAACAAACCCCAAAAATTTACCCATTAAAAAAAGTAAATGGCTTGTATCAACCGGCTTTGGGAAAGATAATGGTAAATACAGATAAGGTAAGTTTTGCTATATCTGCTTTTGACTACTATACAGGCTCTACCAATCAAAATGGTATTTATGAAGCGGTAGTTTATAATGAGGATAAACCTATTGCCGGGTTTCAAATGGACAATATCAGTTATGCAGAAACCCGCTATCTGAATGCACATATTGATTTCAAACTAAGGGCTGGCGGTGGAGCATATCTTCAGCACTTATCTAAATTGCCAGGCTACACAGATGGTTTTTATAAAACAAATGAAAGCAATGGTATAGTAAGTTTTGAAGATAAACCTGAACATGATATTAAAATTACTGTTGCTGATCCTAACGGCAATATCTCTAAAATCCATTTTGAAATAGAAAAAAATACAACAATCACAAACAAACCAATTTTTGCAGCTACATCACAAAAACAATTTCATCCAGGCTTTATCAATGTTTTTGAAAATGATCATGTCCACTTCTACCTTGGCGAAAATGCGATCTACGATTCTTTTTATTTTAAATACAATGAAACAAAGGATTTAAAAGGCAAACCAATTTATCAAATACACAATGCTACGATTCCGTTGCAGAGTTATTTTACGCTAAAAATAAAAGAAGATTTTCTATGGAAAGACACAGGCAAAATAGTAATGTTTCGTTCTTATGGCCCGAAAACTGATTATAAAAAAGCCGATTATGAAAATGGCTGGTATAAAGCCGCATTCAGAGAATTTGGCAATTTTCGGTTATTAATAGACAGTACCCCTCCTTCTATTAACGCTGTTGGATTTTCCAATGGAATGAATGCCTCTAAACTATCCAGAATATTATTTGTTATTACTGATGATACGGAAGATATTAAAGAATTCAATGCATTGCTGGATGGAAAATGGCTGAGATTCACCAATGATAAAGGAAGAAATTTTATTTACCGTTTTGATGAGTTTTGCCCCCCGGGCCAACATGAGTTAGTAATAACAGCAGAAGACCAGGTAGGAAATATCACTAAGAAAATTTACAACTTTACCAGATAAAAAATAAATATGACAATCTTAGAAGAAGGAAAAAAAGCACCCGCATTTAAAGGAAAAAATCAAAATGGCGCAACTGTTTCGTCGACAGATTTTAAAGGTAAAAAATTAGTGCTTTATTTTTACCCACAGGACAATACACCCACCTGCACCGTGCAAGCCTGCAACATCAGAGACAATTTTGCATTACTCAAAAAAAAAGGGATTAATATTATTGGTATCAGCCCTGATGATGTAAACAAACATAAAAAATTTGAAGAGAAATATGACTTGCCCTTTACCATTATTGCAGATACAGAACACAGCATTATAGATAAATTTGGAGTTTGGGGAGAAAAACAATTGTACGGAAAAAAATACCTCGGTCTGCATCGCACTACTTTTTTAATTAATGAAAAAGGAATCATCAAAAAAGTAATTGTTAAACCAAAAAGCAAGCAGCATGCAGAAGAAATACTGGAAGCCTGGGATGCTGTCGAAAGTGATGAAAAATAACAACAATCAGATTCACTATTTTATTAAGGAAAAATCACTCTTAGCCCACATAGCCGCTTGGAAACTGAATACAAGTTCTGTAGCCATTGTATTAGGCCACACTATTCATTTGCACAATACTAAAAAGGAAGATTTTTTAAAAAATAAGCGATGGCTCAATCATGAGATCTGTCATATAAAACAGTTCGAGGATAATGGCTTTTTGACTTTTATTTTCAAGTATTTAATGGAAAGTTTAAGAAATGGATATTATAACAATAAATACGAGATTGAAGCAAGGCTGGCTGAGCAGGAACTTTGACGTTTAGAATATCCACTCCACGGTACCAAAATCAAAGTTACGCTCCATGGTATCCTCTGTTATTAATTGACCAGCATCATTTACTGTTCTGATATTGGTAGAAAAAACAGCAGAATCTTTTCGAAGTTTTACCAATTCATTTTTTTTATACAGCAGTTCGTTATAAAGGGGCATAATAGTCTTGATACTAACCTCAGTAAGCAAATTGTATTTATTTAAAATATATTCATGAAGTTGTTTTGCAAGTAAAACAGGTTCGTATTCTTCGCCTGTTATTTCATGTAATGAAACCGCTTTTGGCACATCCTTATTAAACTTCATTTGGTTTACATTGATACCAATCCCTACAACTGCCCATTTCCACTCAGAGCCCTGAAAACTATTTTCTATCAATATCCCTACTGCCTTTCTGTCACGCCAGTATATATCATTGGGCCATTTGATAAAAAAATTCTGGCCGGTAGTTTTCTGAAGGAATTCATAACAACAAATTGCTATAAAGGCGCTAAACTGAAAAGGCAATGCCCTGAAAATGAGTTCAGGCCTTAAAACAATACTTAAAATGATGTTCTTTCCTGGATTACTAGTCCATTCTTTACCCCTTTGCCCTCTACCTGCTGTTTGGTCGTGGGCAAACCATGCCATTCCATGAGTAGCCAATCCTTCATGAACCTTTGCCATGGCATAGTTGTTGGTACTATCAACGCTATCAAGAATATTAAATAATCGGCTTTGTTTCATATATTACCGTTAACGTAAAAGAAAGAAGTAGTATTTTTGATATAATTTGCAAGCTAATGGTTTTTAGCTTCAGCTACATGGCAATGCCCGTGTTAATTAACCAAATAAACAATCATTCATTTGAACAATCTGGACGTATTAAAGAGTCGAAAAAAAAGCAGTCTGACCCGGCTCTCAAGAAGCAGTAAAATTTTTAAAGCTATCATTCATGCTATTCATGAGAAAAAAGGCCAAAACGTAGTAAGCCTGGATCTTCGAAAAATACACGAGGCTGTGTCTGATTTTTTTATAATATGTGAAGCTACCAACCCAACCCAGTTGAAAGCAATTGCAGATAATATAGAATTTGAAGTAAAGGAAAATGCCGGCGAATCAGCTTACAAGCACGAGGGAAGACAGGGCGAACAATGGATTTTGATTGATTATGTAAATGTTGTGGTTCATGTAATGTTGCCAGAACCAAGAAAATTTTACCAATTAGAAGAAATGTGGAGCGATGCTCCTGCGATGGAACACCCAGATAAATAATTTTTTTAATTTCCCTGTAATTACTCAATCAGCAATGCCACAACAAGACATGAATCAACCAAAGCCAAAGAGAAAAATATCTCCCGACAATATTCCTCCTGTGGGAGATGATCCGGAAAAAAAGAAAAGTAAACTCAATGTCTATTGGATATATGGTATTATCTTCCTTTCTATCATAGCTTACACCCTTTTTGGGAAAGTAAACAGTGCTGGCATTGAAATAAATCCCGTGCACTATCAGGATATTTTAAAATCCGGAGATATAGCCCAAGATTCAAAAGTAGCCAAAGAAAAGACCGGCCTTGTGGTTGTAAGAAACAAAAAGGTTGTACGGGTATTTCTTAACAAAGATAGCCTTACAAAAAAAGCAGGTTTTTACAAATCATTCTTGGATAAAGATGAATATGAACTGCTTTCAACCATTACTGCTCCGCAGGTTTATTTCAGTATAGTAAAAGATGAAGCTTTTGATACAGAATTAAATACTTTTTACAAAGAGAATCCTAGCGTAAAAAAAATACTCCCAGTATATGCTGAAGAAGGAGAAATTTTTGGGCAAATCATCAATTTGTTATTGCCAATTCTACTGATAGGATTTTTGTTTGTAATGATGATGCGTAAAGTTGGTGGGCCAGGGGGTGGAGGCGGACCAGGCGGCATTTTTAATATTGGCAAGTCAAAAGCAACTTTATTCGAAAAAGGCACAAAAGTTAATATCAATTTTAATGATGTGGCAGGTTTGGATGAAGCCAAAGTGGAGGTAATGGAGATTGTTGACTTTTTAAAGAATCCCAAAAAATATACAGCACTTGGTGGTAAAATACCAAAAGGTGCCTTACTGGTAGGTCCTCCCGGTACTGGCAAAACATTGCTTGCAAAAGCAGTGGCTGGTGAAGCCCAGGTTCCTTTCTTTAGCCTAAGTGGTAGTGATTTTGTTGAAATGTTTGTGGGAGTGGGTGCAAGCCGTGTACGAGATTTGTTTAAACAGGCAAGAGAAAAAGCCCCTTGTATTATTTTTATTGATGAGATAGATGCAATTGGCAGGGCAAGAGGAAAGAATATGATGATGAGCAACGACGAAAGAGAAAATACACTTAACCAGTTGCTTGTAGAAATGGATGGATTTGGAACAGATTTGGGTATTATCATTCTTGCGGCTACTAACAGGCCAGATGTATTAGATACCGCATTATTACGCCCAGGACGTTTCGATAGACAGATCACTATTGACCGTCCTGATCTTGTAGGTCGTGAAGCAATTTTCAAAGTGCATTTAATGCCTATTAAAATTTCTACAAAACTAGATATTCATAAATTGGCTGAACAAACCCCTGGTTTTGCGGGTGCGGATATTGCCAATGTTTGTAATGAAGCTGCTTTAATTGCTGCCAGAAAGAACAAAGAAGCGGTAGACATGAGCGATTTTCAGGATGCGATAGATAGGGTAATTGGTGGTTTGGAAAAAAAGAACAAGATCATATCTCCCGAAGAAAAAGAGATTATTGCATACCATGAGGCAGGTCACGCTATTTGTGGCTGGTTCTTGGAGCATGCTTATCCTTTATTAAAAGTAACCATCGTTCCAAGAGGTACAGCAGCTTTGGGATATGCACAGTATACTCCAAAAGAACAGTACTTGTATAACACAGATCAGTTGATAGACCAGATTTGTATGACACTTGGAGGCAGGGCCAGTGAAGATATTTTCTTTGGAAAAATTAGCACTGGGGCTAGCAATGATTTGCAACAGATCACCAAGATTGCTTACAGCATGGTTACCATGTATGGTATGAATGAAAAAGTGGGTAATATCAGTTTCTACGATCCACAACAGGAAAATTATTTCACCAAACCTTATAGCGAGGAAACGGGAAAAATGATTGATCAAGAAGTAAGAAAGCTAATAGAGGACGCATACGTTAAAACTAAAAATCTTTTAATCGAAAAAAGAGAAGAAGTAGAAAAATTAGCAAAAGAATTACTGGTAAAAGAGGTGTTATTTAAAAGCGATGTGGAAGTTTTAATCGGTAAACGTCCATACGAAGAGAAAAAAATTCTGGAGATTGAACCAGAAGTTCCGGAAGTGAACGAAGAACCATCCTCTTCATTACCCGAAGAATTAAAAACACCTCCTTCCATTTAATTTTAAACAATGGCAGCAGTAACAGCAGCTAAAGAGAATATTTTAAGAAGAATAAGGAAGGCACTGAGTAATCCAGTGCCTTTACCTTTTCCCAACAGCGAAGGAGGGCAAAGTCTCTATACCCCTGCGCAAGATGACAATGCTATTGTCTTTGCCGAAGAATTTACAAAACTGCAGGGGAAATTTGCTTTTTGTATTGATGAAAAAGACCTGCAAGCGCAAATTCAGTTATTGATACAAGAAAAAGGTTGGAAAAACATTTATTGCAAAGAAGAAAAATTGATAGCAACCTTCGGCTTAGAAGCGGGCGAAGATCTTGCCGGATGCGATGTTTCGATAACTGGATGTGAGTACCTAGTTGCCAGAACAGGTAGTATTGTTATGAGTGCTGCTCAAGAAAGCGGACGCACTACCAGCGTTTATGCACCCATACATATTTGTATTGCTTACAACAGCCAATTGGTCTTTGATGTGAAAGAAGCGCTTGTTTTTTTAAAGGAAAAATATACAGACAACTTCCCTTCCTTTATAACATTTGCTACAGGCCCTAGCCGAACAGCGGATATTGAAAAAACTTTGGTAACAGGCGTTCATGGGCCAAAAGAAGTATATTGCTTTTTGGTAGAAAGCTAATTCCGGCCTCAAAATATTTATACGATGAACACAACTACTTTTCAATTATTTGTATATGGCTCTTTGCGAAGTGGATTTCGCAATCCAATTTATAATTACCTTACCCAGTACTTTCATTTATTGGGTGAAGCAGTTGTAAAAGGACAGTTTTTTGATAAAGGTGAATACCCCGTTGCTTTGCCCACTTTGGATGAACACTTTATAACAGGCGAATTATATGAAGTAAACAATGCTGAAGAATTTTCATGGGCTATTGAACAATTGGATGATTATGAAGGTGTAAATGTAGAAACAGGTGAGCAACCGCTTTACAGAAGAGCTATAACAGAAGCCTTCCAAAACGGCCAGCCAAGTCAGGCATGGATTTATTGGTACAACCACAGTATAGAGGGAATGCCCGTAATAGAAACCGGTGATGTTCTCAAATATCTTCATGAAAAAAACAAACCATAAATTTTGAATGAGTTCCACTTCAAAAAAAATATATTTCCTTTCCGACTTTCACTTGGGTGCTCCTGATGCAGCATCCAGCCTTATTCGTGAAAAAAGAATCTGCCGATTTCTAGACAGTATCAAAGCTGATGCTTCTACTATTTTTATTGTTGGCGATCTTTTTGATTTTTGGTTTGAATATTCAACCGTGGTTCCTAAAGGTTATGTTCGTATACTAGGGAAACTGGCCGAGCTTACTGATAATGGTATAGCTATTCATTTTTTCGTGGGCAATCACGACATGTGGATGAAAAACTATTTTCAGTCGGAACTTAATATCCCTGTTTACTTCAAACCAAAAACCTTTGTTTTTAATAACAGAAAGTTTCTAATAGGCCATGGCGATGGTCTTGGGCCCGGCGACAAAGGATATAAAATGATGAAAAAGGTTTTTCGTTATCCTCCATGTCAATGGCTCTTTGGTATTTTGCCGCCGTATTTTGGCATTGGACTGGCAAATTATTTCAGTAGAAAAAGCAGGGCTAAAACTGGTGCTGTAGACGAAGTTTTTTTAGGAGAAGAAAATGAATGGCTGATTATTTACAGTAAAGAAGTATTGCAAAAAGAAAACTTTGATTATTTTGTTTTCGGACACAGGCATCTTCCGATCGATTTAGAATTGACCAGCAAAAGCCGTTACATAAACCTAGGAGAATGGATCAAACACAATAGCTATGCTGTTTTTGATGGCGAAAACCTGACATTACAATATTATAAAGAAGTATAAATTTTGAATAAACTATCACTATACATTTCATGCATATTGTGTGCAGCAAATATTTATAGTTGCGCACAGTCAAATCCAGCAATTCAATCAATAAAACAAACCAATAATACTTCCAACGATAGCTTCCAACTAGAGAAAAAAATTCGAGGTGATTTTCTTTTTATGGAAGTGGATATGTTAAACAATCTTTACCTAGTCACAGCCGGAAATCAATTAAAAAAACTCAATGCCAATGGTGACTCAATGGCTGTATTTAATGACGTAAAAAAATACGGAAACCCTAGCCTGATCGATGTAACCAATCCCCTTAAAGTATTACTCTATTATAAAAATTATGCTACAGTTGTTATTCTTGACAGGTTGCTCAGTCTGCGCAACAGTATCAATTTCAGACAGCAAAATATTTTTAGTGTAAAAGCCATTGCTACTTCTTACGACAATAACATCTGGCTCTTTGATGAACAAAATCTTAAATTAAAAAAGATTGACGAATCTGGTAAAATTTTGCAAGAAACAACCGACTGGCGCCTAATCATGGACAATGTGCCTTCCCCAACCAGAATTATTGATAACAATAACTTTGTTTATCTCTATGACACAAAAAAAGGGTTTTACATTTTTGATTACTATGGAACTTTTAAAAATAATCTGCCGTTTTTGAATTGGGAAAATGTAAGTATCAATGGGAAGCAGCTTTCAGGCTTTTCCGGCAAAGAGTACTTAAGCTACGAACTACAATCACTTAATCTTAAAACATACAGGCTGCCTTCTTTTTTTGAAGGATACAATAGCATTAGGGCCATGAACGGAAAGATTTATCTGCTCAAAAAAGAAGGAATAGAGATCTATTCAGTTCAATAATTTTCAAAAGAAATCGATATGCATTTTTTACAGGAAAAGATATTAGACAACAGCATTCAAAGTCTGCTTATTGTTGCCGGAGTTATCATGGTGGTAATTTTATTCAAGCGGTTATTGTCAGATTATCTGGCTTCACTTTCGTATATGTTTATCAATAGAACCTGGAAAATGTTAGACCGCAAACTGTTTTCTGTACTTTTTCTGAAGCCGCTTAGCTGGTTTATTACTGTTTGTATTGGTATACTTTCTATCAGCGAATTAACATATCCATCAACGTGGCAATTCAAAATTTACAAAATATCTTTTGATATTATCCTCGAAAAACTAGCTATTATTATTATTATTTACAGTTTTTTTCGGCTTTTATTTAGTGTAATAGATTTTGTCACCTTGATCTTGTCACAGAAGGCAAAACTCACAAAAGATAAATCGGATGATCAGTTGGTTGTGTTTTTTCGAGACTTTTTTAAAGTTATCTTAGGCATTGTTGCGGTATTACTTATTTTAAAAGCAGCATTTAACCAAAATATTGGAAATCTGCTCACAGGGTTAAGTATTGTAGGTGCGGCATTGGCACTATCTGCAAGAGAAAGCCTTGAAAATCTAATCGCCTCTTTTATAATATTTTTTGACAAACCATTTTATGTGGGCGACACTTTAAAAGTGAATACGGTAACTGGTACTGTAGAGCGTATAGGGCTTAGAAGTACAAGAATAAGAACTGCTGATAAAACTTTGGTAACAGTGCCAAACAAACAAATGGTGGATAGTGTAGTAGATAATTGGAGTATGCGCACAGAGCGCAGAGGTGAAATAAAATTAGAGTTATCGGAAAAAACAAAAGTTGCTGATGCTCAAAATTTTCTTCAAAAGACAAAAGCAATTATAGGAATGAGGGAAACTCAGATTTTGGAGTTTTCTGTTTTCCTTTCAGACTACAACAGGAATGGTACAACAATAACAGTTGAATATTTTACTCCTCCCATCACTATGACAGCATTCAACAGTTTAAAAGAAGAAATAAATATTTCTTTGATGCAACTTATAGAAAAAGAGAAAATTGAACTTGCTTCTGCGGGGAGTAACATCAATATTTTCAGTCCTGATATCGAAGCCTCTAAAAGCAGACCGATTATTTAAGTAATTCTGCCAGCTCTTTATCCCATTGCCCAGTTTTGCCATATTCTACAACCCTACCAATTTCCTTACCTTCTTTCATAACAATGATTGTAGGTACATTGGTTATTTTAAAGGCATCCGCTATTCCTCCTATGGTTTTTTTACTGCGATCAACTGCAAAAAAACTGATGGCTGCATCAGGGAAACCACTCTGTTCCTGCAACTTAAAAAATTTAGGTAAAATGAACTGTGTGTCTTCGCACCATGTGCCGCCAAATAATACAATCTGCACTTTTCCTTTTGCCGCCTGCATCGTATTCACAACAGACTCCGCAGCTGTATAATTACTTTGGCTACTGTTATACCAACGGTAGCTTTCATCATTTTGTAAAGCATATTTGGTAATGATTCCGTTTAGGATATGCTGCTCTGGATGGTTAGGGTCTTTTAATGTCACATAAGGACTTTGAGCCATTACTATGTTAAGAGATCCCAAAAGAATTGTAGCAAATAGAATTTTTTTCATCGCATAATTATAAGTTTGCCTTCAAGTCAAGTAAAAATGCTTTTGTCTTTTTTAAAGAATCTATTAATTCAAAAGTTTCATCTGCTTTTTTATTCTTCTTTAAAAAATCTTTTGCGCCGTCAATTGTATATTTTTTTTCTCTTAACAAATGATAAATCAGTTGCAGGTTCTTAATATCTTCTGGCCTGAATAATCGATCTCCCTTACCATTTTTCTTTGGCTTTAAAATCGTAAACTCATTTTCCCAAAAACGAATAAGCGAAATATTTACCTTAAACATTTCTGATACTGCACTAATGGGGTAATACCTTTTTTGAAACAGTATTTCATCATCCGGCACTTCCACCAGATCAACCAGCACATCCATATCACTCAGTTTCATCCTGCCCCGGGTTGATTTTTTAACTGCGTTTTTATATGGCGCCGTTGCTGGTTCTTCTGCAATAAATTCAACTTCTCTTATATCTTCATCTACAACTAATATTTCATCCGCCACGGGAGTTTCTTCAACTTCTAAAGCAGCTATACTTGGTGAAGGCTTTTGAATTTCAGGCACAGCTTTTACCTCCGACCTTGGTGGTTCTGGAGGTATATTAAAAAAATCAAAACTGCTTTGTTGTAATCCCATGATTATATAAAATTAGTCAAAACTTCTTGCACTACCTGTGGCTGCAAGTTTCAACAATTGGTCATATTGTTCTGCATTCAAATCATTGCTAAAGAAATATACAGGATTCACATTTGCTCCATTGATAGTTACTTCATAGTGACAATGGGGGCCTGTACTTTTACCCGTACTACCCACCCATCCAATTATCTCTCCTCGTTTTACTCTTTCTCCAGCCCGAACTTTTACCCTAAACATGTGGCCATATAAAGTTTGGTATCCATACCCATGATTGATTTCTACATGGTTACCATAACCATCTCCTGTATTTCCTGCAACCTTTACAAATCCATCTCCTGTGGCATAAATAGGTGTACCCTGCGGGGCTGTAAAATCGAGCCCTTTATGCATTTTGGGTGTTCCATAAACAGGGTCAATTCGCATACCATAGCCACTTGCTACCCGGTTCAGCTGCTTGTTGCTTACTGGTTGAATTGCAGGCAAGCAGGCTAGTTTTGCCTCTTGGTTATTAATTAATTTTTCAATGCCACTATAACTTTCAAACTGAAACGCCATCCTTGCACTCAGGTTGTTTAATTGCGCAGCAATTTCTTTTCCCAAAATATCATCACCAATAATATTTACTTTATCCAACTCTTTCTTTTGCTCAATAACTTTTGCACGTGCGCTGTCTGGTAAAGGATTTGCCTCAAAAATGGAACGATAAACTTCATTATCTCTCTTCTCCAGTGCAACAATCTGTTGTTCCAGCGTTTTAACCTTGTTGTTGATATTGGAATAATTATCCCGCATTATTTCATATTTCCTGCCAGCTTCGATATCCGTAGGCCTTGGGAAAAAGCGGTTATAGAGGTATATCACAATTGCAGAACTTACTACAAGACCTGATAACAGCCCAAAGAACCTCAACAACTTTACACGAAAAGGTGTTACCAGTTTTTCATACCTCAGAGAATGAGTATTATAGTAGTATTTTATTTTTTTCATAAAATCGAAAAGCAGCCAAACCGGCTGCAAAACTCATGCTTAAATGCTTAAATTTGCCCCATCAAAAATATAAGGTAATAATTATCTGCATGGCGCAGTTCTTTATTTTAATTGGATGTACTTAGCATCGCCGGTGCACCCAATTTCAACTGCAAGCCAAATTTAAATTTTTACCTTAGCTTACAAATATAAACGGAACTATAAACATAATCAACCTATACAAATTATTTAAACTATATGATGACTGCTGCTGACATAAGAAAAGGGTTTCTAGATTTTTTTGAATCAAAGGGTCACATGATTGTACCATCTGCCCCGATTGTTGTAAAAAATGATCCCACATTACTGTTCACGAATGCTGGTATGAACCAGTTTAAGGATTATTTTCTTGGTAATAAACCAGCCCCCAGCCCAAGAATTGCCGATACACAAAAATGCCTGAGGGTAAGCGGCAAGCACAACGACCTGGAAGAAGTAGGCGTAGATACCTACCATCACACCATGTTTGAAATGTTGGGCAACTGGAGCTTTGGTGACTATTTCAAGAAAGAAGCCATTGGCTGGAGCTGGGAATTATTGACCGAAGTGTATAAGATACCCAAAGACCGTTTGTATGTAACTGTGTTTGAAGGAGATGAAAAGGAAAATATACCTCCCTCTGCCATTGCACATGCAGAATGGAAAAAATTGGTAGCAGATGATAGAATTGTTTTGGGAAATAAGAAAGATAATTTTTGGGAAATGGGCGATACCGGACCTTGCGGACCCTGCACCGAAATTCATGTGGATTGCAGGCCTGATGCTGAGAGGGATATCATTCCCGGAAAAGACCTGGTGAACAAGGATCATCCCCAGGTAATAGAAATTTGGAACAATGTATTTATTCAGTATAACCGTAAAAAAGATGGCAGCCTGGAGCCATTGCCTGCCACACATGTGGATACCGGTATGGGCTTTGAAAGATTGGTTAGGGTGATGCAAAATAAAAATAGCAACTACGATACAGATGTTTTTAGCGGAACCATTGAAGCAACAGCAAAAATTGTTGGCAAAGAATACAAAGCTGATGATAATAAAGATAGCGTTGCCTTCCGGGTAATTGCCGATCATATCCGTGCCATCGGTTTTTGTATTGCAGATGGTCAATTGCCTTCCAATACGGGCGCGGGTTATGTTATACGCCGTATACTTCGTCGTGCTGTTCGGTATTATTATTCTTACCTAGATTATAAACAACCTTTATTGTTTCAATTACTGCCGGTTATTGCAAAACAGTTTGAAACAGTATTTCCAGAGTTAATACAGCAGCAGGATTTTATTGGCAAGGTGATAAAAGAAGAGGAGGAAGGATTTTTGAGAACATTGGAAAAAGGCCTGAAAAAAATTGATGAAATAGTCTCTACTTCTCAAAGCACCAAAATTGTGAATGGAGCTGCTGCATTTGAACTACTAGATACTTTTGGTTTTCCGATAGACCTTACCCGTTTGATAGCAGCAGAAAATAATTTAACGGTAGATGAAGCTGGCTTTGAAACCGAAATGCAGCAACAAAAAAACCGCAGCCGTTCTGCTACTGCCTTGGATACCGAAGACTGGCAAATGGTGAACGAAGGCAACAGTATTGGTTTTGTAGGATATGATTCTTTGGAAGTAAAAACAAAAATTCTACGATACCGAAAAGTATCGGGAAAAGGTAAACAACTTTACCAGATTGTATTGGAGCAAACTCCTTTTTATGCAGAGAGTGGCGGGCAAATAGGAGACAGTGGTACTTTCACCATAAACGATTCCCCATTCACCATTATAGATACCAAAAAAGAAAATGACCTGATCATTCATTTTGCAGAAAAAATTCCGGCAGATTTGAGTGGCGAAGTGGTAGCGACAGTGGATGCAAATAGAAGAAAAAATATTACCGTTCACCACAGTGTAACGCATTTAATGCATGCAGCACTAAGAAAAGTGTTAGGCACCCATGTGGCACAAAAAGGAAGTTTGGTAAATGAAGAGCATTTGCGTTTTGACTTTTCGCATTTTGCAAAAATGACCGTTGAGGAAATTGCTGCCACAGAAAAAATAGTGAATGAAAAAATCAGAGAGAATATTCCGGTAGTGATTAAAACGATGCATAAGGACGAAGCCATTGCATTAGGGGCTATGGCACTTTTTGGTGAAAAATATGGAGATACGGTTAGAGTGGTTGTGATGGACCCTGCCTATTCCATTGAACTTTGTGGTGGAACTCATGTGGGACATACTGGTGAACTGAGTTTGTTTAAAATTAAAACCGAAGGGGCTGTTGCCGCAGGTGTACGCAGAGTTGAAGCTGTTTGCGGTGCCGCAGCAGAAAAAATGATCAACGATAGTTTTGCAGAAATGAGTGGGCTACGGGAGCTTTTGAAAAATCCTGCGGATATCCAAAAATCGATTGAAAATTTGTTGGCTGAAAATAATACCCTTAGCAAAAGAATCGAATCACTGGAAGCAAGGCAATTAGTGATTATTAGAAATGAACTCATGCAAAAAGATGAGATCATTAATAACGTAAGCTTTATAGGCCAAATTATTGAAGTGCCTAATGCGGATGGTTTAAAAAAATTATGTTTCGATCTTAAAAGTCACTTACACGACCATCTGGTAGTGCTCTGTGCCAATATTGGTGGAAAAGCAAATGTTGCCATCAGTATCAGCGATACAGTTGTAGCTGCCAAAGGTTTGGATGCTGGTAAGATCATTAAAGAAATCGTAAGCCCGCTAATTAAAGGTGGCGGCGGCGGACAAAAAACACTGGCCACTGCAGGCGGACAAGATGCTAGTGGTTTTGTAGAACTCATTAGCAAAGTGAAAGAATTAATTTAAAAGCAAGTTACAAACCTGCAGTACGCAGGTTTGTAACCCAATATTTTTATAATGTTTATCATTCTAGAAACGCCCCGTCTTATTTTACGTCGCTTTACAGACACGGATGCTGACGCTTCTTTGATATATGATTTAAACAATGACTCCGAGGTATTAAAATACCTTCATGAACCAATTTTGCAGGATGTTGCAAATGCAAAAGAAATTCTTCGAGACATTATCCTGCCACAATATGCATTCAATTTTGGGCGATGGGCTACTCACTTAAAAATAAACAACCAGTTTATTGGCTGGTGTGGATTAAAACACAGACCTGAACTAAATGAAATTGATCTTGGCTATCGTTTCAAAAAAGCTGCATGGGGCAAAGGTTATGCAACAGAAGCCTCCGCCGCAACTTTAGAATATGGTTTTGAAATCCTTCAAATTAAAACGATTACCGGTAGGGCACATATCGATAATCTTGCCTCCATTTCCGTTTTAAAAAAAATTGGAATGAAATATATAGGCGAAAGTATCATCGACGATTGCCCAGTAAAAACATTTGAAGCTTACAACCATTCTCTGAAATCTCAATAAATTGTTAAAGAAAATAAATAATTTCCGAAATGTTTCGTAATTCGATTATTCCTCTTATTTTTGATGTACTAAATGTTTCGTACATAAATTATAAAGCCATGAACAAAATTATTTTTGCCATTATGCCGTGGTTATTAGTAGCCATCGGATATAAAGCCACTGCACAGGAAACCCCGAAAGCACCTGAACCCCCTAAGGAAATTCAAGAAATCATCATTAGTAAAAACGGTGCAAAAGATGCTACAGTAACGATTCAGTTTAAAGATGATAAAGTATTGATCAACGGAAAATCAATGATTGAATTTAAAGACGATGCCATTACCATTAAAAACAGAACTTTTAAATTTAAAGAAATAGAAAAAGAATTTGAAGGTGGTATGGAAGAATTTGGAAAGGAAATAGAACTAGCTTTTGCGGATGGAAATTTTAAAGGAAACTTTCAAATGGGAGGATCTTTTCTGGGAGTAACTACAACAAAAGATGAAGTTGGAGCTAAAGTTGAAGACGTAGTTAAAAGTAGTGCCGCAGAAAAAGCCGGATTAAAGAAGGGTGATATTATTACCAAAATTGACGATAAAAAAGTAGCCGGACCCAAAGAATTAGCAGAAATTATCGGGAATTTAGAACCGAAAAAAGAAGTGAGTATTCATTATAGTAGAGACGGTAAAGACAAAACAACCAAAGCGATTTTACAGGATCGCAAAATGGCTGAGTCAAGGAGTTTTTCTTTTACTACGCCCGACCGTATAGTAAAAGGATATGCCTTACCCCAAGCGCCTCGTGCTCCAAGAGTTCCTGGTGTAATTATTTCTCCGGATAATTTTGATGGCAATATTCAAATTGAAGGCAATTTTAATATCCCAGGCCGTCCTAAATTAGGACTTAAAATTCAGGATATGGAAGAGGGCAAGGGCGTAAAAGTACTAGAAGTAGAAGAAGGTTCTGCCGCAGAAATAGCTGGTCTTAAAAAAGACGATATCATAACAGAAATTGGTGGAATTAAAATATACAATACAGATGAAGCCAGAGAACAACTTTTTGAAAATACGGGTAAGCCATCTTATTCCATAGAAGCAAAAAGGAATAATGCCGACATGAAATTTGAGATTAAAATTCCGAAAAAATTAAAGACTGCAAATTTATAGTCATGAATGGAAAAAGAAAAAGCATCGGCTATTTGGTCGGTGCTTTTTCTTTTTGTACCAACGTAGATCTATGTATTTATAACTCCCTTTGGTTTTTCCGAGGCAGCAGTATTGACTTTCTGTCACGAACTCCCAACTCTGCCCTCCCATCCCTATCTTTGCAAACGTGAAAATGAACGAAAAATACCAGATAGTTATAGGGTTGGAAGTACATGCTCAGCTACTTACCAAAAGCAAATTATTTAGTGGCGACTCCATTGCCTTTGGGGCTGAACCAAATACACAGGTAAGTCCCGTTTCATTGGCGCATCCCGGCACTTTACCGGTAATGAACAAAGAAGTAATCAATCTTGCTGTTAAACTTGGCATTGCATTAAACTGCTCCATCAACCAGCACAATTACTTTGCTCGCAAAAATTATTTTTACCCCGACCTTCCAAAAGGTTACCAAGTTAGCCAACACACAGATCCGATTTGTATTGGTGGCCATTTGACTATTAATGGCAGCAATGGAGAAAAAAAGGTACTTCTCAACCGTATTCATATGGAAGAAGATGCCGGAAAAAGCATTCATGATCTGGAAGAAAATTATAGTTGCATTGACCTAAACCGTGCAGGGACTCCTTTACTAGAAATTGTTACTGAACCATGTCTTCATAGTTCTGAAGAAGCTTTTTTGTTTTTAACAGATTTAAGAAAATTGGTTCGCTGGTTAAATGTTTGTGATGGTAATATGGAAGAAGGAAGTATGCGCTGTGATGCGAATATTTCTATCCGCCCTGTGGGAGAAACAAAATTGGGCACTAGGGTTGAAGTTAAAAATCTGAACAGCATTCGAAACGTAAAAAAAGCGATTGAAGTAGAAGCTGAAAGATTGATACAACTTGCAGAGAATAATGAACCTGTTTTGCAACAAACAAGAAGTTTTGATGCAGATAAGGGTACAACTTTTGCCCTAAGAAGTAAAGAAGAGGCCGATGATTACCGCTATTTTCCAGAGCCCGATCTTCCTGCCTTTTTTATCAGCAATGAACACATTGAAGCTATAAAGGCCGACATGCCGGTGATGCCAGATGTATTGCAAAAAAAATACAGAGAGGATTATGGCCTTTCGCAATATGATGCAGCAGCAATTTGCAGCGATAAAGAAAATGCAACTTATTACGAACAACTGATAAGCGGAAACAAACATTATAAAGCTGCTGCCAACTGGATGCTTGGACCTTTAAAAGCCTGGTGTAATGAGAACAGTATAGAAATTCCTCAATTCCCGTTGGCACCTGTTTCGATTGCTGCGTTGATTGATTTTACAGAATCAGGAAAAGTTAGTTTTAATGTCGCCTCAACTAAAATATTGGCAGCGATGATTAACAATAATGCAGGTGACCCTTCCGAAATTGCCAGCTCCCTAAACTTGTTGCAGGAGTGTGATGAAAGTACAGTGGTAGCTTGGGTAAAAGAAACGCTTGCAAATATGCCCGATAAAGTAAAAGAATATCATTCAGGCAAAAAGAACCTACTTGGTTTATTTGCCGGACAAGTAAAAAAATTAAGTCAGGGTAAAGCAGATATGCAACTGGTAAATAAAATATTGACAGAAGAATTAAATAAATAATAATTACAAATATGACTTTAAAAAAACTACTATCCGTTCTTGCTCTAGGCGCTCTTTTGGTAGCATGCAATGAAAAGGAAGAAAAAGGTAAGTTCACCCTAAAGGGAAACCTAAAAAATATAGCAGATCAACAGGTTTATCTGGAGCAGTTATTTTTCAGTCAACAAAACCCACAGATATTAGATACTGCTGAAATAAAAAATGGCAAGTTTACGGTCTCTTCCACTGCTACCGAAGATGGGTTATACAGGATAAGGTTTGAAAAAACCAATAGCGGATTTATTTTTATCAATGATAAACCCACTATTGATTTTAATGCAGATATTAATGATATTAGCCTGGATGGCCCTAGCTTCAACAGTCCTGCAAACAATGCATTTAAAAAATTATTGCTCAATATTGAAGGGCGGCGTCAATACCTTGTTTCAACAAGTAAAAAAATTGACAGTCTTAAATTACTTAAGGACAACGATAGTACTGTAAAAGCTGAAACAGTAAAACTTGCAGGAATAAATAGCCAATTCAGTAGGTTTATTGTGGGATACATTGATACCGTTTCTCAACCTGTTCTTGCATTATTTGCATTGGGGTATACACAAAGTATAGATCCTGCAGTTTTAAATGCAGTTGTTCCAAACCTTGTAAAACGTTTCCCTAATCATCAAGGCATTATTGGAATTGTAAGTCAGTTTAATCAAATGTTGGCTGAACAAAACAAACCAAAGCCCTTGAATACTGCAG